>JALZCN010000009.1 GCA_030863045.1 Actinomycetota bacterium
GCAGCGGCCACGTCGGCGTCATTGACCGCCGGTTCACCGTCGGCGCGCAGGTACTGACCGGTCCGATCGGCGAGCTCCCGGAAGAACAGCGCGCCTCCCTTGGTCGGACCACCCGCTGGTTCCCACCCCAGTCCACGCAAGACGCAGCGGTGTATCGGGCTCAGCGCGAGCTGCTCGTCAACGTCCGGAAGCACCAGCTCGGCCAGATCGGTAGGTGCCAGCGCGATCCACCCGTCGCTACCAGGCAGGGATCCGCATCCGATCCAGGTCACCTCGCCGGAGGTCGTGAGCTCGTCGAGCAGCGCGGGGGAGTAGCCGGGGAGCCGGGCCGGAAACAGCAACGATTCCAGCGCACTCGCCGGAACCGGCGCCCCAGCCAACTGTTCCACTGCGCCGAGCACGTCCTCAGCGGTGGGCGCGCTGCGTAGCCGCCGCGTCGGTTCGGACCCGGCGCGCAGCGTGTCCCACGAGCCGATGCCGTGCCAGGCCGGTAGGAACCGCCCCAGGGCGGCCTGCTCGACCGGCTCCACCTCCGCTCGGAGCCGGGCCAGCGACGCTCGTCTCAGCCGTCGCAACACCTCGGCGTGGCAGTACTCCGTGCCGCCGCCGCCGAGTTCGACGGGGCGTAGCTCGCCGCGGACCAGAGCGCCTGCCCCGGTCATGCGATCCAGCACCACACCCACCACGGCGACACCGAGTCCGAAGCGATCAGCAGCGGCTGCCGCCGTGAACGGTCCGCGCGTTCTCGCGAAGCGCAACACCAGATCTCCGAGCGGATCGGCAACCGGCTCGGTGAACGCCTCCGGCACTCCGACTGGCAGGGCCACGCCCAGTGCGTCGCGCATCCGCCCCGCGTCTTCGATCGCGACCCATCGCTGCTCGCCGGCGATTCGGACCATGATCGCCCGGCGGGCCGCGCCGAGCTCGGCAAGCCACTCCGGAGCGATCCCACGCTGGGCGGCCTCCGCTTCGGTGAGGTCACCCAGGGCGCGCAGTACATCGGCGGTGCCCTCGACGTCTCGGACATGCCGGTCGGGATCGGTGCGCTGCAGCTGCGCCTCGACCTCGAGGAGCACCCCTGGGTCGAGCAATTCGCGGATGGCTTCGGAGCCCAGGAGCTCTGCCAGCAGAGTTGAGTCGAGCGAAAGCGCCGCGGCGCGGCGCTCGGCCAGCGGGGCATCGAGCTCGTACAGGAACATGCCCACGTACCCGAACAGCAGGCTGCGGGCGAACGGTGACGGCGACGGGGTGGCGACCTCCACCACCCGCACTCGCCGGGCTTGGATATCGGACATCAGCTCGCGCAACCCGGGCAGGTCATAGACGTCCTGCAGGCACTCCCGCATCGCTTCCAAAACCACCGGAAACTGCTCGTACTTCGAGGCGACGGTGAGCAGCTGGGCTGATCGCTGCCGCTGCTGCCACAGCGGCGTGCGGCGCCTCGGGTCGCGGCGGGGCAGCAGCAGGGACCGCGCGGCGCATTCGCGGAACCGGGAGGCGAACAGTGCCGAACCACCGACCTCGGCGACCACGAGCTGCTCCACCTCGTCCGGGTCGAGTAGCACGTCCTCGGCGGTGGGCAGCACCTCGTCCCCGTCAGCGTCCAGCGCATCCGGTAACCGCAGCACGATACCGTCGTCAGCACTGGCCACCTGCGCCTCGACACCACGCCGTTCTCGTAACCGGGCCCCGATCGCCAGCGCCCATGGCCCGTTGACCTGCGCGCCGAACGGGGAGTGCACCACCATCCGCCAGTCACCCAGCTCGTCGCGGAATCGCTCAACCAGCACGGTGCGGTCGTCGGGCACGTGTCCAGCGGCCTCGCGCTGCTCCCGCAGGTACGACAGCAGGTTGTCGGCGGCCCAGCCGTCGAGCCCGGCCCCCTCGACGCGAGTGCGCGCCGCGTCCGCTCCTGCGCCACTCAGCTCGCGGACGAACGCGCCCAGTGCCCGCCCCAACTCCAAAGGCCGGCCTGGTGCGTCACCCTTCCAGAACGGCATCCTGGCCGGCTCGCCAGGGACGGGCACCGCGATGACCCGGTCATGGGTAATATCGACGATCTTCCACGAGGTGGAACCGAGCAGGAACGTGTCGCCCACCCGCGACTCGTAGACCATCTCCTCATCAAGCTCACCGACCCGCGAGCCGGCGCCGTCGGCGCCGCCGGGAGTCATCACGGTGAACAGGCCGCGGTCGGGGATGGTGCCGCCGGAGGTGACCGCCAACCGTTGCGCCCCTGGCCTACCGCGTAGCTCATTGCTGACCCGATCCCAGACGATCCGGGGGCGCAGCTCACCGAATTCCTCCGACGGGTAACGCCCGGCGAGCATGTCGAGAACGGCGTACAGCGCCGAGTCGGGCAGCGCCGAGTACGGCGCGGCGCGGCGGACCAGCGTGGCAAGATCGTCAACAGTCCACGTATCCAGCGCGACCATTGCCACCACGTGCTGGGCGAGCACGTCGAGGGGGTTGCGGGGGTAGCGCAGCGCCTCGATCGCCCCGCTGGCCATCCGTTCCGCGACCACTGCGCAGGAGACCAGGTCACCGCGGAACTTGGGGAAGACAACTCCCTGGGACACCGCGCCAACTTGGTGACCGGCCCGACCGATCCGCTGAAGGCCCGATGCCACCGTCGGGGGTGCTTCGACCTGTACCACGAGATCCACCGCGCCCATGTCGATGCCCAGCTCAAGCGAGGAGGTGGCGACCACGCACGGCAACCGCCCGGACTTGAGCTCTTCTTCGACGAGGGTTCGTTGTTCGCGGGCCATTGAGCCGTGGTGTGCCTTGGCGATCGTTTCGGGCGCACCGCCGGCGAGTCCGGCCTGACCCATCAGCTCGGCCGGCATCCGATCTCGCGGCACTGCGGGCGCTTCGATGGCCAACTCGTTGAGCCGAGAGGTGAGCCGCTCGGCCAGCCGACGCGAATTGGCGAACACGATCGTCGAGCGGTGTGCGTGGACCAGGTCCAGCACCCGCCGTTCGACCGCAGGCCAGATCGAGGCACGGTGCTCCGGTGATCCGTCGGCGTCCTCGACGAGCTCTCCTATCGCCGACATGTCCGGCACCGGCACCTGCACCGAGATCTCGATCGTTTTGGCTGAGGAGGGCTGTACCACGTGCACCGGTCGGCCTCCGGCGAGGAAGGCACTCACCTCGTCGACGGGCCGTACGGTCGCGGACAGGCCGATCCGCTGTGCCGGGCTGTCGAGCAGGGCGTCTAACCGCTCCAAGGACAGCGCCAGGTGCGCACCGCGCTTGGTGGCCGCGACGGCGTGCACCTCATCGACGATCACGGTGTGGATGCCGCGCAGCGCCTCCCGGGACGCCGACGTGAGCAACAGGAACAGCGACTCCGGGGTGGTCACCAGCACGTCGGTCGGCGTGCGGGCGAAGGCACGGCGCTGCTCGGCGGGGGTGTCACCGGTGCGCATGCCCACCTGGATGTCCGGTTGACGCAGGCCTAACCGGTACGCCGCCTGCCGGATCCCGGTAAGCGGGGAGCGCAGGTTGCGCTCGACGTCGACCGCCAAGGCTTTGAGCGGGGAGACGTAGAGCACTCGGCAACGCCTCATCGGTTCGTCGGGTGCTTCGGCAACCGCCAGCCGGTCCAACGCCCACAGGAACGCGGCGAGGGTCTTGCCCGATCCGGTGGGGGCCACCACTAGAGCATGTTGGCCGGCGGCGACGGCGTTCCAGGCGCCAAGCTGTGCGGGGGTGGGCGCGGCGAAGGCCCCGGTGAACCAATCCCGGGTGGCGGGGGAGAACCGCTCGAACACGTCCACGCCGCCCATCATGGCCCGCCCACCGACAACCTGGCTCTAATCGGGCGAACTTCCGTGTCCTGACGTGGGCCAGCATCTCGCCGCGGGGCTAGGAAGCGCGCGGGCCGCTGCTTCACGACAAGATGGAGACACGCCACACGAGGCCGCGGTCCCGTCAACGAGTCCGTCACCGGCGACGGGCGGTTGCTCCATCGAAAGCTGGCGGGAGAGTTGGGGCCGAGGCGGCCGTTGCGTCACAGGTACTTTCGTTCAGCTGGTCAACGGATCGTCGTCCGATGCCGGGAGAGCGGTTGAGAACTTCTCCGAGACCCGGCTGAGGAGTTGGATGAATCAGCGCCCATGATCTTGTTTCGAGGTGACTGAGTGCCGCCCGTGATTTCTTGGATGGCCGCCTTGCCCCCCTGGGGACCGTGCCTTGGTGCCGGGCCCATCACGTCCGCGTCCTGCCGAGCCAGCTCAAGGATCCGTATCAGTTCGTCAACCTTGCTTGGCTCCATGATCGCTTCCCCATTGAACGCTGGCACAACGGACAGCCATACCTGTCCTCGATATGTCGTCACCACCACGGTCGCAGAAACCCCATCCTTGCCTCTGACGGAAACCCTCCGTGGTATTCCACCGTACGTGCACGTGACATGACCACAAGTCGAATTGTCGGGCTGCGGTTGCTTCGGAGACGGTTTAGTCACGTTCATCCATCTCGGTAGCGACCACCGTGGCCGAGCACGGCAGCACGGGACCATAAGCTGGCCGCGATACCGCGCTGGTGTTCACTTCGATTGTTGTCGTAACTGAGTTCGTCGGCGCTATGGCTCGAACGGTTGCCGTCGTGGGGCACTTGGACTTAGGCCTTGTCTGCAAGTCGTTTCAATGGAGGGTGCCAGGATCATGAAGCGCCGGACTTGTGGAAGCGGGGATAGGCAGTCCTGGTGAGGGACGCACCAGCTCGGCGCTCAGCGAGCCCTGGGGCTGGACAAAGCCAACCACCGGATGATCGCTTAGACCAGCGCAGATCGGTGGCAGTGATGATGCAGAACAGCGGCTCTGCCTCCGTACGGAACGTGTACTGTCCGATACGTCCCCTCGAGGGGCGACAGCACGGCAGGCGGCTTCACCGACTGGCTACCACCCGCAAAGGCGGCTGGCTTCAATCAGGAACAGTTGGCCGATGCCACCGGCGTCGAGCGTCCGACGTGGTGCGCGAGCGGGCAAGGAAGCCCCCATTCACAAGCTCGCGCCCCGGACCTTCGCTGATTCGCTCGTCCCGCAGTAGGTCTGTCGTCAACGAGATGCTTCCGTATCGAACAGCGGGTTGTGCATCACCAGGCTGCCCAGCCACCCGCGACCACGCCGGCATAGACACCGCCGGCCATGCAAAGATGCCCGACGCTCGATTTTGCCACTATTTCCGCAAGGCGGTGCGGCCGTCGACGAGAATCTTGCGTAAGCGGCCGACGTCGGCGATCCGGCGCTCAGCGAGGTGGTCGGCGGCGACGGCGGGCGGCACACCGTCCCGCTCGGCAATTTGGAAGATCTTGCGAGTGGTCTCGAAGATGTTGGTGACTCGGGCTTTGGCGCGCTGGAAGTCGAAGCCTCCGATCTCGTCGGCCACCTGAACGACTCCACCGGAGTTCACCACATAATCGGGCGCGTAAAGGATGCCACGCTCGTCGAGTAGTTTTTCCATGCCAGGGTGTGCCAATTGATTGTTCGCGCCGCCACAAACGATCTTGGCGTGCAACGCGCCGACGGCGGGATCGTCCAGCGCCGAGCCAAGCGCGCACGGGGCGTAGATGTCGATCGGCTCGCGCACTAGCGCCTCGGTGTTCGGCGCCACGACCACCTCTGGGTGTCCGGCGCGGACCCGCTCGACCGCCTGCTCGCTGATGTCGGCCACGATCACCTCCGCGCCGTCGGCGAGCACATGGTCAACGAGAAGTCGTCCGACCTTGCCGACCCCAGCGATACCAATCCGACGTCCGGACAGGGTGGGCGCCCCCCAGACGTGTTCAGCGGCCGCGCGCATGCCTTGGAAGACGCCGAATGCGGTCAGGATCGAGGAGTCGCCGGCGCCGCCGTGGGCCACCGAGCGGCCGGTGACGAACTCGGACTCCCTGGCGATGACGTCCATGTCCTCGACGTAGGTGCCGACGTCGCAGGCGGTGATGTAGCGCCCGCCAAGCGATTGCACAAAGCGCCCATAAGCGCGCAGCAGCACCTCGGTCTTGTCCCGGGTGGGGTCACCGAGGATGACGGCCTTGCCGCCACCGTGATCGAGTCCGGCGAGCGCGTTCTTGTAGGACATCGCGCGGGACAGGTGCAACACGTCGGTGAGGGCGTCGACCTCGCTGGGGTATGGATGAAACCGGGTGCCGCCGAGCGAGGGTCCCAGCGCGGTGGAGTGGATCGCGATGATGGCTCGGAGCCCAGCAGGCTCGTCGCGGCAGAACACGACTTGCTCGTGGTCGCCGGATCGGAACACATCGGTCACGGTAGTGATCCCCCTCCCGCTCGATGGCGCGCTGCTGTGCAGCGTATGCCCGCGCGCTCGAGCCAGGCGTGGGCTGCGGATGGCACCATCTGGCGGGTACGTCGCCAACCGGCAGCCAGACGAGGAGAGCGCATGCGGATCACCGGAACCGGGCACGCCGGGCTGTTCATCGAGACAGCCGCCGGGAGCGTGCTCTGCGATCCCTGGGTGAATCCAGCCTTTTTCGGCTCGTGGTTTCCCTTCCCGGACAACAGTGACCTGGACTGGGACGCCTTCGGCCAAGCCGATTACCTGTACGTCTCGCATCTGCACCGGGATCACTTCGACGCCGAGCTGTTGCGCCGGCATGTGCGCAAGAACACCACAGTGCTGCTCCCGGACTACCCCACCGACGAACTGGAACGTGAGCTCGCTTGCGTCGGATTCCGGACCTTCCTGCGCACGCAGTCGGGCGTTCCGGTGGACCGTGACGGGCTGCGCATCATGATCACATCACTGACCGGGCCCAGCGACGGGCCGATCGGTGACTCGGCGCTGTCCCTCGACGACGGCCACACCGTGATCCTCAACCAGAACGATGCCCACCCGCTGGACATCGAGCAGCTCCGGGAGTTCGGCGAGGTGCACGGGTATTTCACCCAGTTCTCCGGTGCCATCTGGTGGCCGATGGTCTACGACCTTCCCGACGGAGCGCGCAAGGAGTTCGCCCGCCGAAAGCGGGCCGGGCAGACCGACCGTGCACTGCGCTACATCGACGCCGTCGGCGCCGCCCACGTGTTTCCCACTGCGGGACCACCGTGTTTCCTCGACGAGGAGCTTTTCGAGGTCAACGGTCACGGCCGCGACGGGGACAGCATCTTCACCGACCAGATGGACTTCCTGGCCGAGCTGCGGTCGGCGCGGCCGGAGGTGTCGGCACACCTGCTGTTGCCAGGAACCGTCGCCGAGCTCGACGGGGCGCGCTGTGAGCTCACCCACCGGCACTCACCTGCGGAGATTATCCACATCTTCCGCGAGAAAACCGCTTACCTGCGCGAGTACCAAGCCCGGGCGCAGCCGGCTTTGGCGCGGGAACGGGCCGAGCGGGCGCCAGTGCCCGCCGACCTGCTCGATCAGCTCAAGCAGTGGTGGGAGCCGCTGCTGAAGCGAGCCGAGAACATTTGCACGGGCGTCGGTGGCCCCGTTCGCCTCGACGTCGGTGAGCGCTCCTTGATAGTCGACTTCATCGCTCGTGAGGTGCGTGAGTTCGCTGGCGAGCACTGCCGCTACCGGTTGTCCACATCGGCGGATCTGGTCGCCACCAACCTTGCCCGCCGCGAGGTGGACTGGTCGAACAGCCTGTTTCTGTCCCTGCGGTTTCGGGCCAGCCGGGTCGGCCAGTACAACGAGTTCGTCTACGTCTTCTTCAAGTGTCTGTCCCATGAGCGCATCGACTATGTCGAGAACTGGTACGACGAGCGCAACGACGACGGTGCGGATATCAGTCTGGACGGCTGGCGCGTGCAACGGCGCTGCCCGCACCTGCGCGCTGACCTTGGTAAGTTCGGCAGCGTCTCCGACGGGATTCTCACCTGCGCCCTGCACGGCTGGCGCTTCGACCTCGCCACGGGGCGCTGTCTCACCGCGGCTGGGCACCCGATCCGTGCAACGCCGCTGGGCGGCTAGACAGCGTCCAGCGGGGCAGAGCCCGTCGTCCAAGCCCCGCCCCCTGGTACGGGGATAGCCTAGCTACCGGCGACGCTGCTGCCACCACCAACGAATGAGCACCACCAGAGCGGAGAGCAGGCCAAAAAGGATCACCAGCTGTCCGGCGGTGGAAGACAGACCGGTCGGATCACCCTGGGCGAGCATCCCATCACGGTAGCCGAGAACGTGCACCTAGCCTGGACGCGTGCGAATAACCCACTTTCGGCAGCGGATGGACGAGGAGTTCGGCCCGGTCCGGGCGGCTGCGCTGGCCCATGATCACGTGTTCGCCGAACTCGGCGGTCGGACGGTCGACGGGGCGCTGGAGGCCGGCATCGATACCAAGCGGGTATGGGCTGCGGTGTGCGCCGCATTCGACGTCCCCGAAGAGCGGCGCTAACACACACCTTCCCCGCGTGTGCGGCGTCGCGCTCGAGGTGCCATCTGTCTCGGCAGCCAGCTCATCGGCTTGACCGCCCTCCCGTTCCCGAACTCGACAGTGATGGCACCCGGGCGCGAGAGCAGTGAGCACACTGGCGTGTCGCTCCTGACGTCGAACACGTGTTCGCCTAGGATGTTGTCCACAGTCGGGACTCTGTCCACAGATCCGGCGTGTGTCGGTCGCAAAGTGTCGGCGCCACCGCTTAGCGTCGGCACCGACCCAGAAGACTCAACCAGCGAGGTGGATCGTCAGATGGCATCAGCACCAGATCGGGAGAAGGCACTCGAGATCGCCTTGGCCCAGATCGAGAAGCAGCACGGCAAGGGCTCGGTGATGCGCCTCGGTGAGGAGGGCCGCGCGCCCGTTGAGGTGATCCCCACCGGGTCCATCGCGTTGGACGTGGCGCTGGGCATCGGTGGCCTACCTCGCGGCCGGGTGATCGAGGTGTACGGCCCGGAGTCCTCCGGAAAGACAACGATCGCGCTGCACGCAGTGGCCAACGCGCAGCGGGCTGGCGGGATCGCTGCGTTCATCGACGCCGAGCACGCGCTGGATCCCGACTATGCGAAGTCGCTGGGAGTGGACACCGACGCCCTGTTGGTGTCCCAACCCGACACCGGGGAGCAGGCACTGGAGATCGCGGACATGTTGATCCGCTCCGGTGCGCTGGACGTCGTGGTTATCGACTCGGTGGCAGCCCTCGTCCCGCGGGCGGAAATCGAGGGCGAGATGGGTGACGCGCACGTCGGCCTGCAAGCCCGGTTGATGAGCCAGGCACTGCGAAAGATCACTGGTGCACTGAGCACCTCGGGAACCACAGCGATCTTCATCAACCAGCTCCGGGAGAAGGTTGGAGTCTTCTTCGGCTCCCCGGAAACCACCACGGGTGGAAAGGCGCTGAAGTTCTACGCCTCGGTACGGCTGGACATTCGCAGGATTGAAACGCTCAAGGATGGCTCGGACGCCGTCGGCAACCGAACTCGCGTCAAAGTGGTGAAGAACAAGTGCGCGCCGCCATTCAAACAGGCAGAATTCGATATTCTGTATGGCCATGGAATCAGTAAAGAAGGCTCACTTATTGATCTGGGTGTGGAGCAGGGCGTCGTCCGGAAGTCGGGTGCCTGGTACACCTACGAGGGCGATCAGCTAGGTCAAGGCAAGGAAAACGCCCGGAAGTTCCTCGGCGACAACCCAGACATTGCTGGTGAGATTGAGAAACGGATCAAGGACAAGCTCGGCATTGGGGCGAAGCTAGATGACGACCAGACCGTGCCGGCCCCGGTGGACTTTTGACACCCGAGAGCCATATCGGTGCGCCCGGGGCTGCGATGATCAACCGTAGTCCTGTCGCTCAGCGGTCTGACCGAGAGGATTCCTTGGAAAGCAGCACCGTAAGTCCGGCGGCGGTGGCGCAGGGCATCTGCCTCCGACTGCTCACGGCGCGGTCGCGAAGCCGGGCCGAGCTGGCCGATGCCCTGCGAAGGCGCAGGATTCCCGAGGACATAGGCGAGCCAGCGCTCGACCGCCTAAGCGAAATCGGCCTGGTGAATGACGCCACCTTCGCTGAGGCGGCGGTGTACTCCGGCCACAATCACCGGGGCTTGGGCAAGCGGGCGCTGAGCGCCGAACTCCAGCGTCGGGGAGTGCCAGAGGAGATTAACCACGTGGCGGTGGCGACGGTGCGGCCCGAGGACGAGGAGCAGCGCGCTCGCGAACTGGTCCGACGCAAGTTACGCGCCAGCACCGCGCGGGACGCAAGAACTCTGGCCCGCAGACTGGGCGCGATGCTGGCCCGCAAGGGCTATTCCGAGGAGCTGGCGTGGCGTGTCGTGCGAGACGAACTTGACCTGGTCGAATGGCCCGCTGAGGCCGAGCCCTGTCCGGACTGACCACCGGATGGCGCATTGGGAGCGATGAACTCAACGCCGGCGGGGAGGCCGCCCTCGGTGTGCGCATCACTGAGCAGATGCAATAGCGTCGAGCGGAACTCCTCAGCAGCTCGGGTCGGGTGCACGTCGGTGCGGTGGGCAAGTGCGATAGTCCGGATCGGGGTGGGAGGCACGAACGGCACACCACGAAGCTTGGGACGGCCCTGAATAACCATGCTGGGAACCACAGCGATGCCTAGCCCGGCTTCGACGAAGCTGAGCACCGCATCCATCTCGCCCCCCTCGATGGCGAACTGTGGCTGGAAGCCAGCTCGTTGACAGACTGTGAGAGTCATCGATCTGAGGTCGTAGCCATCCCGGAACATGACCAGTGGACGGTCACGGAGATCCTGGATCCGAAAGGAGTCGAAGTCGAGGTCCATGCCGCATGGCACGGCGACGGTGAGCTGTTCCCGAAGGATTGGGACGGTATCCAGGATGGGATCGCCTCGGTGCACCGGCGAGGTGATCATCGCTAGGTCAATGGCTCCTTCGGCGAGCTGCCGCACCAGGTCTCGGGATCCGCTTTCATCAATGACGAGTTGGATGCCGGGGTAGCGGAAGCGAAAGGAAGCAAGGGCGTGGGCGAGCGGCCCGGTACACAGGCTCGGCGTGGCTCCAAGGCGAAGCCGTCCCTGGCGAAGCTCGGCTAACTCGTGCACTTGCAAGCGAGCGGTCTCGACGTCGGCCAAGATCCGCTTAGCCAGGGGAAGGAGCATCTCTCCGGCCGGGGTCAGGGTCACGTTGCCCCGCGCCCGATGGAACAACTCGCTACCTAGCTCGCGCTCCAGGCAGTGGATCTGTTTGCTCAGCGAGGGCTGAGCAACGTGCGCGAGCTCGGCTGCCCGGGTGAAGTGGCGGGTTCGGGCGACGGCCAGGAAGTACACCAGTTGCTGGAGCTGCACGTCGATAGCCTACCGCTATTGATACGAGCGTTACCATATCTTGGACCTGTCAGATCAGGTGACGCTACTGTGAGTCATCGGCATGTGCCTCGCTGACCGCGGCGGTCTGTTTCGATCACGGCTGGCACCGCAAGCTGAACCGACCCCGACCTGAATCGATGTCATGACCACTACCTCATCCTCCCCGCCATCCGGGGTGGCCCAACCTGGTCGAGCATCGGCCGGCCGGGCAGCGATTTCCGCACGAACCTTGCGCACCGACCGGTGGTGGGTGTCACCGCTGGTGACTGCGACCGTGCTGGGTGTCTTCGTCCTCTACACGACGGTCCGGTTGTTCATGCGGGATCACTATTGGGTCGGGGAATACCAATACCTCACACCGTTGTACTCGCCGTGTCTGAGCGACTCGTGCGCCCCGGGTTCCTCGCATTTCGGCACCCCGCTGCCAGCGTTTCCGTTGGCATTACCACTGGCGATCATGATCTTCCCGATCCTTGCCGGATTCCGGGCCAGCTGCTACTACTACCGCAAAGCCGGTTACCGGGCTTTTCTCCTATCGCCGCCCGGGTGCGCCGTGGCGGAGCCGGCAAAGAAGTACACCGGGGAAACCCGCTTTCCCTTGGTTCTGCAGAACCTGCATCGATACTTCTTCTACCTGGCCAGCGCACTGCTGTTGATCAATACCTATGATGCAGTGTTGGCATTCTTCCCCGCCGATGGCGGCTTCGGGGTAGGTTTGGGTTCGATAATTCTCCTGGTGAACGTCACCATGCTGTGGCTGTACTCATTATCCTGTCACGCGTGCCGGCACATCTTCGGAGGCCGGCTCAAGCACTTCTCCAAGCATCCGCTGCAGTACTGGTTCTGGACGAAACTGTCCACACTCAACGGACGCCATATGCAGTTCGCCTGGACGTCACTGATCACGGTGATGCTCACCGACTTCTACATCGTGGCCGTCTCCGCAGGCTGGGTTGCCGACCTGCGCCTGCTCAACTGATGAGGACTCGACACTGATGACCGAGATCGAGCGGCAGGACTACGACGTCGTGGTGATCGGCGCGGGAGGCGCCGGGCTGCGGGCCGCGATCGAGGCGCGCGAATTGGGCAAGCGCACCGCCGTTGTCTGCAAATCCTTATTCGGCAAAGCCCACACCGTGATGGCCGAGGGAGGCATTGCGGCGTCGATGGGCAACGTGAACCCACGAGACAGCTGGCAGATCCATTTTCGCGACACCATGCGCGGGGGCAAGTTTCTCAACAATTGGCGAATGGTCGAGCTGCACGCGAAGGAAGCGCCGCAGCGGGTGTGGGAGCTGGAGACCTACGGCGCCCTGTTTGATCGCACCAAGGACGGTAAGATTAGCCAGCGCAACTTCGGCGGCCACGAATACCCACGGCTTGCGCACGTGGGTGATCGCACGGGTTTGGAATTAATCCGTACTTTGCAGCAGAAGATAGTGTCGCTGCAGCAGCAGGATTTCGCTGATTACGGCGACTACGAGGCCAACCTCAAGGTCTTCTCCGAGTGCACGATCACCGATCTGTTCAAAGATGGCGACGCGATATCCGGGGCGTTCGGCTACTGGCGCGAGAGTGGCCGCTTCGTCCGGTTCGACGCACCTGCCGTGGTGTTGGCCACCGGTGGTATCGGAAAAGCTTTCAAGGTCACCAGCAACTCGTGGGAGTACACCGGCGACGGGCATGCGCTCGCGCTGCGTTGCGGTGCTGCGTTGATCAACATGGAGTTCATCCAGTTCCACCCCACCGGAATGGTGTGGCCGCCCAGCGTCAAGGGGATCCTGGTCACCGAGTCGGTCCGCGGCGACGGTGGAGTGCTGCGCAACTCCGAGAATAAGCGCTTCATGTTTGACTACATTCCAGAAGTGTTCTCCAATCGGTACGCCACGTCGGAGCCGGAAGCGGACCGCTGGTACGACGACCCAGACAACAACCGCAGGCCACCGGAGCTGCTGCCGCGTGATGAGGTCGCGCGGGCGATCAACTCTGAAGTCAAGGCCGGTCGCGGGTCACCGCACGGCGGAGTTTTCCTCGACGTCTCCACTCGGCTGCCCGCTGAGGTCATTAAGAAGCGGCTGCCATCGATGTATCACCAGTTCAAAGAACTCGCCGACGTCGACATCACCGCCGAGGCCATGGAGGTCGGCCCGACCTGCCACTACGTCATGGGCGGCGTGGAGGTCGACCCGGACACCGCGGCAGCCTCGGTGCGGGGACTGTTCGCCGCTGGGGAGGTCGCCGGTGGGATGCACGGCTCCAACCGGCTAGGTGGCAACTCGCTGTCGGACCTACTGGTGTTCGGTCGCCGGGCCGGCCTCGGGGCGGCGACCTACGTGGATTCCCTGGGCGGGTCCAGACCCTCAGTGCGTGAGACCGACGTTGAGGCAGCAGCGCGGCGGGCGATTGCCCCTTTCCACAACGGGAGTCAGAGCGATGATGTTGAAAACCCTTACCTGCTCCAGCTTGAGCTCCAGCAGACCATGAATGACTTGGTCGGCATCATCCGCAGAGCAGACGAGATGGAACTCGCGCTCAAAAAACTGCGCGAGATGCGGCTGCGTGCCGAACACGTCGGGGTGGAAGGTAACCGACAATTCAATCCCGGTTGGCACCTCGCGCTGGACCTGCGCAACATGCTCGCGGTGAGCGAGTGCGTCGCCCGGGCCGCGTTGGAGCGCACCGAGAGCCGAGGCGGGCATACTCGAGATGACCATGCGGTGATGGACCCTGAATGGCGGCATGCACTCCTGGTATGTACGCAGCACGGCATCGAGGCCGGCGTCGACGTTGCTCGCAAAGAGCAGGTCCCAATGCGCGCCGACCTTGTTGAGCTGTTTGAGCTTGACGAGCTGAAGAAATATTTCACCGCCGACGAGCTCCCGGGAAAGGCGGACTGACATGGGCGAGCAGCGGCGCTTCCGGGTGTGGCGGGGTGACACCGACGGCGGGAATCTCGTCGACTTTGATGTGGAGGTCAATGAGGGGGAGGTGGTGCTCGATGTGATACATCGCCTGCAGGCCACCCAAGCCCCCGACCTCGCGGTGCGGTGGAACTGTAAGGCCGGCAAGTGCGGATCGTGCAGTGCGGAGATTAACGGTCAACCCCGCCTGCTGTGCATGACACGGATGTCCACGTTGCCGCCAGACGAGCCGGTCACGGTCACCCCCATGCGAACTTTTCCGGTCATACGCGATCTCGTCACCGACGTTTCCTACAATTATCGCAAAGCCCGTGAGATACGAGCGTTTATGCCACCGAAAGGCGTACAGCCGGGCGAGTACCGGATGCAGCAAGTAGACGTCGAGCGCTCGCAGGAGTTTCGGAAATGCATCGAGTGCTTCCTGTGTCAGAACACCTGCCACGTCATCCGCGACCACGAGGAGAACAAGGCAAGCTTTTCCGGGCCGCGTTTCCTCATGCGGATCGCTGAGCTGGACATGCATCCACTCGATGCCGCCGACGAGGAAGGCGTGGATCGCAAACGAGCCGCACAGGACGAGCACGGTCTGGGATTCTGCAACATCACCAAGTGCTGTACCGAGATATGCCCGGAGCACATCAAGATCACGGACAATGCCCTGATCCCGATGAAGGAACGGGTGGTCGACACCCGCTTCGACCCTCTTACCCGGCTGTTTCGCCGCAACCGGCGCCCCCACTCGCGATGATCTTGAAGAGAGCTCAGAGCGTCTGAGCGAACAACACCTCCGCCGGGGGTGGAATCATCGGAGGACTGGGGGGGTGGGAGCAGGGCTGCCGAGATACTGGCTGTAAAGGCGGATCCAGGTGCCGTTGTCGATCGTGTGGCGCAGTAGCGCGGTGATCCGTTCGCGGAGCACCGGATCGGCTGGGGGTAGGCCGATGCCATACTCGGTGGTTCCCAGGGGCTCGCCGATCAGTCGCAGCGCGCCGGGCGCCGTGGAGGCCATTGCCGAGAGGGTGGCCTGATCGCCGGCGATCGCCGCAACGCGGCCCCCGAGTAAGTTCGCGCACGCACTCAAGGTTTCCCGGATCTGCGGCCGCTGGCCGCGATCGGCCAGCGCTGCCGCGGCGGGCGAGCCCGCAGGTGCGCAAACCTCTCCCTGATCGATTGCGGACAGCCCGGTGACCGGGCTATCCGCGGATGTGGCCAGGCGCAGGGGAAGCACCAGGTAAGGACCCGCGATGTCGACCTTGGCGCTGCGCGCCGTGGTGATCTCATAGCCGCCCAGCACGAGGTCTACCTCGCCTCGGCTCAGCGCCGCTTCACGGCTACTGGCCGCCAAGGGCTTGAAGCTGGTGGCGGCGGGATCCACCCCCAAGTCACGGGCGATGAGATCAAGCAGCGAGATGTCGAACCCGGTGTAGCCGCCTGAAGTGGGCGAGCGCTGCGCCAGCCCAGGCGTTTCCTGGATCGCCACGATGAGCTTGCCACGCAGAACAATCCGGTCGATGGTGGGCGACCCGCTGGTCGCCGGACGTGCTGGAGCGACGATGTCGAACGGGCTGCCGGGCACCGGTGTTGGCTGGCCGCTGAACGGGGCGATCAGCCCATCGGCCACCTGACCCAGCATCCACAACGCGGCGACCACCAGCACTACGAGCAGCCAGCCGACCCGCCCTGGCCGGAGCCGTCCCCGCCGACGCATCACACCAAGCACCGATCGGGCACGGTTTCCCGGCAAAGGCTGCGGATCCGGCCGGGCACGCCTCGGCTGAAGGTCAGCCATCCACACTCTCCGTCATCGGTTGTGTTACGCACTGCAGCTACTCTAGGCGCGGTGGGCCGCACTAACGTGGTCCGCGTCCGGCAGCGGCCGGCCACTTGTCTTGCGGCGCCGGTTGCGGCGGTCGAGGTAGCCGGCGAGTGAGGACAGCACCACGCACAGCGTGATGTATATCCCGCCTATGACGAGGGCCGTGGGGATGATTGGGCGGTCGAACTCGGCGAGACTGCCGAGGTAACGAGCCTCGTAGAGCAATTCCTGGTAGGTGATGAGGAAGCCCAGCGCAGTGTCCTTCAGGAGAACTACGAGCTGGCTCACGATCGCCGGTAGCATCGCTCGCACCGCTAGGGGAAGCAGCACCGCGCGCATCACCTGGTTCTTGCGCATGCCCACTGCATACGCTGCCTCCCGCTGGCCGCGCGGCACCGAAAGCACCCCGGCCCGGAACACCTCGGCTAGCACCGAGCCGTTATAGAGCGTCAGCCCGACGACAAGGGACCAGAAAACGCCCAACTGTAATCCAGCCTGTGGCGCTGCGTAGTATAAGAAGAAGATCATTATGACCAGTGGGATGGCCCGGAAGAATTCGACGATCGCGAACGCCGCCGAGCGCAACCACGCATGCTCAGACAGCCGTGCCACTGCGAACAGGAAACCGAATACAAGGGCAAGCAGCGCTCCCACGGCGAAGGCACACAGGGTGGCGTGCAGAGCTGCGAGCAGTCGCAGTTGAAGATTTTCGTAGAGCAGCCACTCCCATTTCACTCCGTCGAGTTGACCGGTTGTCCAGAACCGGTACCCGACGAAGCCGGTCAGCGCCAAGATACCGAGCGTGGCCAGCACGCCGAACGTCGTGTTTCGGGCCCGCGCTCGGGGACCGGGCAGGTCGTAGAGCGCCGAACTCATCGGGCCACGCTCCACCGCTTCTCCAGGGCCCGCTGCGTGGCGGTCAGCGGAATGATGAGAACACCGAATCCGATGGCGATCCACAACATCCCGATGAGCAGTGGTGCGCCACGCTCGGACAGCGCCGGGATGATCTGCCCCGCCTCGGCGACCGAGAAGCCAGCGGCGATCGTCGTATTTTTCAGCAACGCGATGAGCACGCTGGTGATGGGTGGCACCACAGACTTGATGGCCTGCGGGACGACGATCGCGGTGAGGGTTTGAGTAAACGTGAAACCCAGCGCCCGCGACGCCTCAGCCTGCCCCACGTCAACGGTATTGATGCCGGATCGCACCACCTCGCACACGAACGCCGCGGTGTAGACGGTCAAAGCGAGCACCGCCCTGGCGAAGAAAGAGACGTTTACCAATTCCAGGCGGGGATAGGCGAAGGCGAAAAAGAAGAACACCAGCGTGAGTGGAGTGTTTCTAAAAGCTGTGACGTACCCGGCGCCGACAAGTCGTAGCACTGGCACTGGACTGACCCGCATCCCCGCCAGCAGGATCCCGAGTATCAGTGAACCTACCCCCGCAAGGACGAACAGCAGGATCGTATTGCGGAATCCAGTGATGAACAGATCGTGGTTGTCGAGAAGCAGGTCGATCACTCAGTGCCTCGCTCTTCGCCGTGATCGGCTGTTTTACCGGCGAAGGGAAGGTCCACCACAGGTCAGTACCGATCGACTGGCGGCGGACTCGCGTCCGAACCGGATACCCCGAGCGTCCGGTCGTAGATCTGTTTCCAGGTACCGTCCTCGCCGGCTGCTTCGAGGATGTCATTGATCTTGGCGCGCAGGGCGTCGTCCGCAAGTGGAAGGCCCACACCGTATGGCTCCTGGGAGAACGGCTTACCGACCACCTTGAGGCGCTGAGGATCTTGCGCCGCATAGCCCTGGAGGATGGCGTCGTCTGTGGTCACGACGTCGACCTGACCGGCGAGCAACTGGTCGACGCACTGGGAGTAGTTCTGGAACTCGACGATCTGGTCGGTGAGGCCTTGCTCACGGACCCGGCGGATCGGGGTCGATCCGGTGGCTGAGCAGACCCGCTTGCTCTTGAGCGTGTCGGGGCCGGTGGTCGAGTTGTCGTCGGCCTTGACCAGCAGGTCCTGGCCGGCGACGAAGTACGGACCCGCGAAAGAGATCTGCTTTTTGCGGGCATCGTTGATCGTGTACGTGCCCACGTAGTAGTCGACGTCCCCGTTGATGATCGCCTGCTCGCGCGCTGCGGACGGGATCGCCTTGTACTCGATCTTGGTCTGAGAATCGAACCCGAGCTCGGCTGCGATGAGCCGGGCGATCTCGACGTCGAAGCCCTCGTATTCGTTGGTCGTCGGATTGAGGTAACCCAGGCCGGGCTGGTCGTTCTTGACCCCGACGATGACCGTGCCCCGCTGGGTCATCCGATCAAAGGTGGGCGAGCCCTGGACGGTGACGTTCTGCGCCACGCTCGGGGCGGGGACGGCGCCGCCGGTTCCCGGGGACGTCTCCCGGCCGCAGGAGACCAGGAGGCTACCGACCAGCAGGCCGACCGCGATGCCGCGCAGCTTCATCTGCCACTCCGTCTCTGTCGCTCAGGGCATCCAGTGATGCCCGTGGACTCCATCAATACGTCAGGATCTTGCCGAGGAAATCCTTAGCGCGGTCGGTCTGCGGCGCGGTGAAGAACTGGTCAGGTACCGAGTCCTCGACGATCTCGCCGTCGGACATGAACACCACCCGGTGCGCGGCGCGGCGAGCGAAGCCCATCTCGTGGGTGATCACGAGCATGGTCATGCCGTCGCGGGCCAGCGAGGTCATCACATCGAGCACCTCCTGGACCATCTCGGGGTCCAGCGCGGACGTGGGTTCATCGAAGAGCATCACCTTGGGCCGCATGGCCAGCGCGCGGGCGATCGCGGCCCGTTGCTGCTGACCACCGGACAGCTGCGCCGGATACTTGTCGGCCTGATCGCTGATGCCGACCCGCGTCAGCAGCCGCATCGCGTCCTCGTGCGCTTCGCGTTTGCCGATCCGGCGCACCCGTACCGGAGCGAGTTCGACGTTCTCCGCGATCGTCTTGTGAGCAAAGAGGTTGAACTGCTGGAAAACCATGCCGACATCGGCCCGCAGCCGGGCCAGCGCGCGGCCTTCCTCGGGCAGCGGCGACCCGTCGATGTCGATCCTGCCCTCGTCGATCGGCTCCAGCCGGTTGATGGTGCGACATAGCGTCGACTTACCGGAGCCCGACGGCCCGAGCACCACCACCACCTCACCGCGCGCCACCTCAAGGCTGATGTTGCGCAGCACGTGCAGTAATCCGAAATGCTTGTGTACCCCCACCATCCGGATCATGGGCGGGCAGGCTCTCACAGGGGAACTCAACAGTCCTCCGGGTGGGCGAGGGCGTCGCAGTCATCCCGACAACCATGAGCCCGTGACGGTGACCATGACGGTACATCCCTGGCCACCATCGGTTTGTTACGTGGAACCAGGCAGCTCAACGGTGCGTCAGGACCCGGCCTACGCTGAGCGGGTAAGGAGGGATGACGGGCAGATGACGGCGAGCACCGAGCACCGACCACGCAGCTTCCGCGTGCGCACCTACGGCTGCCAGATGAACGTGCACGACTCCGAACGGTTGGCCGGGCTGCTCGAGGCGGCTGGATACGTGCCCGCCGGGCAGGACAGCACTCCCGATGTCATCGTGTTGAATACCTGCGCGGTGCGGGAGAACGCGGACAACCGGCTCTACGGCAATCTCGGTCAGCTGCGCCCGATCAAGCGTGAACACCCCGGGATGCAGATCGCGGTCGGCGGCTGTCTGGCCCAGAAGGACCGCGGCGAAATCATCCGGCGGGCACCCTGGGTCGACGTGGTGTTCGGCACGCACAACATCGGTTCGTTGCCGGTCCTGCTGGAGCGGGCCCGGCACAACAACGCCGCCCAGGTGGAGATCGCCGAGTCGCTGGAGGTATTCCCTTCCGCGCTGCCGGCGAAGCGGGATTCAGCGCACTCCGCGTGGGTGTCAATCTCTGTGGGTTGCAACAACACCTGCACGTTCTGCATCGTGCCCGCGCTGCGCGGCAAGGAAGTCGATCGGCGGCCCGGCGAGGTACTCGCGGAAATCGAGGCGCTGGTGACGGAGGGCGTGCTGGAGGTGACCCTGCTCGGTCAGAACGTCAACGCCTACGGCGTCGGGTTCGGCGACCGGCGCGCATTCGCCGCCCTGCTGCGTGCCTGCGGGCGGATCGACGGGCTCGAGCGAGTGCGTTTCACGTCACCGCATCCCCGGGACTTCACCCCAGACGTCATCGAGGCGATGGCCGAGACCCCGAACGTCTGCCCGCAGCTGCACATGCCGTTGCAGTCCGGTTCGGACGTGGTACTTGCGGCGATGCGCCGGTCCTACCGGGCACAGCGTTATCTCAAGATCGTTGAGAAGGTACGGGCCGCGATGCCCGACGCGGCGTTGTCCACCGACATCATCGTCGGCTTCCCCGGCGAGACCGAGGCCGACTTCCAGGCCACCCTGGACGTGGTGGCCCAAGCACGCTTCGCCCAGGCGTTCACTTTCCAGTACTCGCCTCGCCCGGGCACTCCCGCCGCGGACATGGCTGGGCAGGTGCCCAAGGCGGTCGTACAGGATCGCTATGAGCGGCTCGTCACGCTGCAGGAGCAAATTTCCTGGGAGCTCAACCGGAGCCTGGTCGGCAGTTGGGTAGAGGTGCTGGTCTCCGAGGGGGAGGGCCGCAAGGATGCGGCAACCCTGAGGATGAGCGGCCGGGCCAGGGACGGCCGGTTGGTGCATTTCGAGCCGGGCGAGGTCGCCGTCCGACCAGGCGATGTGGTACATGCGGAGATCACTTACGCGGCGCCGCACCACCTGGTGTCCGACCGGGCATTGCGGGCGCACCGGCGGACCGCCGCGGGTGATGCGTGGGCAGCCGGTCGACGCCCGACGACGCCGGGAGTGACGCTTGGATTGCCTCCGTTCGGCCGGCCGACGTGACCGCCGACGCACTCGGTCCCGCCGAGGCGGCATTATGACCGCCGACGCACTCGGTCCCGCCGAGGCGGCGATATGACCGCCGACGACCCGGACCGCATTGCCGCGCTGCGCGCTGAGATCGACGCAGTCGAGCGCTCGGCGCTTCGCCGGGTTGATCTAGGCGGCGGCGCGGTGGTGATCGGCGGGGCGATCATGTTCCTGCTGCTGGGCATCACGCTGCCGTGGGTGGGCGACGCCAGCGGTTGGGATGTGCTGCGCGGCGCTGCGGATCCGCTCGACCGGGTCGGGTTGCTGCCGCGGTTGTTCGGCGCCGTCGCGCTGGCGGCGGGGGTCGGTCTGTCCGCGCTCGCGCTCGTCACCCGTCGCTGGGGTCTGGTCTGGGCCAGCGCACTGGGTTGTGCTTATTGTGTGCTCCAGGGAGTGTGGGCCATCTGGTCGCGGCAGACCGTGCCTGATCCTGACCCCGGGCCGGGAATGGTGGTGGCCGTCCTGGCCGTGGTGGTGCTCGCTGTGCAGTGGCTGCGGCTGGCGTTGTCCCGGCGCTAGCCAGCCGCGCAGTTCATCGGCTGGTGACCGCCTGCTCGGCGGCGGCCAGCCACTCCCGCCACTGATCAGCCTGGGCCTGCGCCGCGGTGGCGCGGCGGTCGTCCCCAGCGGCACGAGCCTTCGCCGCTTGCGCCTCGTACTGCTCAACCCGCTCCCGGAATTGAGCCACTCGCGCCTCGGACTCTGGGTCGGCGTGCCGCCATTGCGCGTTGGCCGCCGACCTGACCCGCTCCTCGACAGCCCGCAACCGGCCTTCCAACCCCCTGACTCGCTCCCTCGGGATCCTGCCCACGGCCTCCCAGCGCTCCTGGATACTCCGCAGTTGCGCACGGGCCGCCTCAATGTCACCGGTGGGATCGATCCGTTCCGCGGCGGCGACCAGTTCCTCCTTGCGCCGCACGTTCTGTTCAAACTCCGAGTCGCGCCCGGAGAAGGTGGCGGAGCGGCGGCTGAAGAAGTGTTCCTGGGCAGCGCGGAACCGCTGCCACAGGGCGTCGTCGGCTTCCTTCGGCGCGCGTCCTGCTGCCTTCCATTCCGCCATCAGCGCTCGGAAGCGACTCGCGGTCGGTCCCCAGTCAGTGGAATCAGCGAGCTTCTCGGCCTCGACGGCCAGCTCCTCCTTGCGATTCCTGGCCTCGACTCGTTGCCGGTCGAGCTCAGCGAAGTGCGCACCGCGGCGCCTGGCGAAGGCGTCCCGAGCTTTGGAGAATCGGCGCCACAAAGCCTCGTCGGTCTTACGGTCTACACCTCTGATGGTCTTCCACTCGTCCAGGATGGCGCGCAGCCGGTCACCAGCGGCCTTCCACTGCGTGGACTCAGCGCCGATCCGTTCGGCCTCCTCCGCCAGTGCCTCCTTGAGGGCGGTTGCGCGGGCCCGCGCCTGTTCCCGGGCCGCTTTGGCGTCAGCGAGGGATTCTTCGGCATGCCGCTGCAGGTGGTCCAGGAAGGCGGTCAGTCCGACGAGGTCGCCTACGACGGTCGGTTCGACCAGTTCATCGCGCAGCGTGCGGACTCGGGACAGCGCCTGCTTCGGATCACCCACTCCGGAGGTCAGCCGGGACTCCAGCAATTCGGCTTCGGTGAGCAGGTCGTCGAAGCGGCGAGCGAAATGCGCCAGACCTTCCTCGGCGGTCCCGGCCTGCCATGAACCCACTACTCGCTCGCCATCGGTAGTGTGGGTGTACACCGTGCCGTCCTGACTTATCCGCCCCCACCGCCGTGGATCGCGGCAGGCTCGTGAGACGGAGGGTCGGGGACTGGCTTGGGTACCAGCTTCCGGGCGTTGCTCAGCCGGCGTTGTTGGCGTCTGTTCGGTGTGGTTGTGCTCGGTCATGCCGGCCTTCCTCGACCTCGTGCCCGCCGCTGCCTTGTGCGGGCGCCCCGACTGCAGCCTGCACCCCACCGGCGACCCGAAACGCCCGACCAAGGCCGCATTGAAGCAGTTTAGGGTGCGCGGGCAGGGCAGCAGATGCAAAGTGGGCACTAACCTGCAGCGGTGATCGTACGCGTGGCGGTGGTACCACATCCACCGATCCTGGTGCCAGAAGTGGCCGCCGGGGCCGCTGGAGAGACGTCCCCGCTGCGGACGGCATGCTTGGACGCGGCGCGGGCGTTGGCGCAGCGTTGTGCACGCTGGGTCGCGGTGGCGGCGGTCGATCCGGCTGCTGCGACGGGTGCGGTGGGCAGCTTTGCTGGGTACGGCGCAGATGTCCGGGTCGCACTCGATCCGGAGGTACCCCAGACAGGCCCTGTCGAGCTTCCACTTCCGCTGCTAGTGGCCGGTTGGCTGCGCGACCAGGTCGGAGCCGCCAACATCACGGTGGCGGTGTCGCCGGTATCGCCCGGGTCCAGTACCGCGCAATGCCGTCGCATGGGTACTGAGCTGGCGCGTCGATTGCGCGGCGAGGGCGGCCCGGTGGGAATGCTCGTGCTGGGGGACGGCGCGGCGACGCACACCCTAAGGGCTCCGGGCTATCTGGACTGTAGGGCGCAACGGCTGGATGCAACCGTGGCCGCCGCGCTCGCCGCGGCGGATCCCCAAGCGTTGCTGGAGCTCGACGCCACGTTGGCCGGCGAGCTGTGGGTGGCGGGCCGGGAGGCCTGGCAAGTCGCGGCGGCAGCGGCGCAGGCTCTGGCACCGGCGTGGCGGGGGGCGCTGCTGTACTCGGCCGCACCGTATGGCGTCGCGTACCACGTCGCATTGTGGGATGCCGTCGGCTCGGACGCTGCGTCATGACGTCCGGCATGCCCCGGGCGGTCGCGGTGATCGGTCCCACTGGGACTGGCAAGTCTGAGCTCGCGGTGAAGCTGGCCCGCCGGCTGGATGGTGAAGTGGTCAATGCCGACGCGATGCAGCTGTATCGAGGAATGGACATCGGCACCGCAAAGCTGCCACCGCCCCAGCGGTGCGAGGTGCCGCACCATCTGCTCGACATACTCGACGTCACAGAGACCGCCTCGGTGGCGGCCTACCAGCGCGATGCCCGCCGCATCATGGAGCAACTTCTCGCCACTGGCCGGGTGCCCGTGCTCGTCGGGGGTTCCGGACTCTACATCCGGGCTGTGCTGGACGACCTCGAGTTTCCGGGCACCGTGCCCGAAGTAAGGGCGGCGCTTGAGGCCGAACTGGCTGAGCACGGGACGCAGGTCCTGCATCACCGGCTGCATCAACTCGACCCGGTGGCGGCCGGCCGGATACCGCCCAGCAACGGTCGCCGGGTGGTACGGGCACTCGAGGTCATCCGGCTCACCGGACGCCCCTTCTCGGCGACGCTGCCGCAGCCCGACGCGGCACGCTACCGCACCGTGATCATCGGGTTGGACACCGACCCGGCGGTTCTGGATGCGCGGGTGGATGCGCGGGTGGATCGGATGTTCTCCACCGGGCTGGTCGAGGAAGTCAGCGAACTGTTGTCTCTCGGCCTACGGGAAGGTCGGACCGCCTCGCGGGCGCTGGGCTACCAGCAGGTCATCGCCGCGCTGGACGCGGGCGCTGATCCAGCCTGCGCCGCTGGACCAACCGCGCAGGCAACGCGGCGCTTCGTTCGCAGGCAGCGCAGCTGGTTTCGGCGCGACGGTCGGATCACATGGTTGGATTCCCAACAGCCCGACTTATTGGACGCGGCGCTGTCGCTGACCGTGGACGGTTAGGCTCACCAGCGATGGAGCAGGGCATTGAGTTCGTCAAGGGCCATGGGACGGAAAACGACTTCGTCCTGCTGCCCGATGCCGCCGGCACGTTGGATCTGACACCGACCCGGGTGCGGGCGCTCTGTGACCGGCACCGAGGCCTGGGCGCTGACGGGGTGCTGCGCGTGGTACCAGGCGCGCTGGTCACTGATGCGCCACCCGGTACGTCAGCCGAGGACTGGTTCATGGATTACCGCAATGCCGACGGTTCGGTCGCTGAGGTGTGCGGTAATGGGGTACGGGTATTCGCCCGTTACCTGGCTGACGCTGGGCTGGTGACCAATCGCGAGTTCCGGATCGGCAGCAGGTCTGGCTCGCGTGAAGTGCGCCGCAACGACGACGGCTCGGTGACCGTCGCGATGGGAAGAGTGCGGTGCAACGGCACTTCCACGGTGACCGTTGAGGGCGCAGCGTTCACTGGACTCACGGTGGATGTCGGAAACCCGCATCTGGCCTGCCTGACCGACGTGCCGGTGGAGCAACTGGACCTCACTGTGCCCCCCGGGCACGATCCTGGGAATTTTCCGCATGGCGTCAACGTCGAATTCATCAACGTACTGTCTGCTGGGCAACTGCGAATGCGGGTGCACGAGCGAGGGGTGGGGGAGACCCGCTCCTGCGGTACCGGAACGGTAGCTGCCCTCGCTGCTGCGCTCGATGCCGAAGGTCGAGACACCGGGGAGGCCAACGTGCTGGTCCTCGGCGGCCGGCTGCATGTCACGATCACCGGTGGTGGCAGCACGCTAACCGGGCCCGCCGTGCTCGTTGCGTCGGGTCAGCTGGATTCTGCTTGGTGGTCGGCACATTGATGCGTGTTCCCGCAAATCGGGTGTGCGGGATGCACCCCCGTGCCACGATGAGAGCGTATGACAACCTCACCTACCCCGCCTGCCCGTGATCTCGACCCCGCCTTCCGAGCTGAGCTGGACCTTGAAGAACGCTCGGCGCTGCGTCGCGTGCCGGGCCTGTCCACCGAGCTCGCTGATGTCACCGAGGTCGAGTACCGGCAGTTGCGTCTGGAACGGGTGGTGCTCGTCGGGGTGTGGACCGAGGGCTCCGCTGACGAGGCGGACGCGTCGCTGGCCGAACTGGCTCGGCTCGCCGAGACGGCCGGATCGCAGGTGCTCGATGGTCTCGTCCAACGTCGCCAGCGCCCGGACCCGGCGACCTACGTCGGCTCCGGCAAGGTCGTCGAGCTGCGCGAGATCGTCCTCGGCACCGCCGCCGATACGGTGATCTGCGACGGCGAGCTCACGCCAGGTCAGCTGCGGCAGCTGGAGGCCAAACTCAAGGTCAAGGTCATCGACCGGACCGCACTGATCCTGGACATCTTCGCCCAGCACGCCCGGTCCCGGGAGGGCAGGGCACAAGTTGAGCTCGCCCAGTTGAGTTACTTGCTGCCGCGGCTACGAGGCTGGGGTGAGTCGTTGTCCCGGCAGGCCGGCGGCGCCGGCGGCGGGGCCAGTGGTGGAGTCGGCACTCGTGGTCCCGGCGAGACCAAGCTGGAGACCGACCGTCGGCGCATTCACCGTCGGCTCACGAAGCTACGCCGCGAAATCGCCGCGATGCGCACCGTCCGCGACACCAAACGGGGCCGCAGGCATTCCAATGAGGTGCCCAACGTGGCCATCGTCGGCTACACCAACGCAGGCAAGTCCAGCCTGCTCAACGTGATCACCGGAGCGGGAGTGTTGGTGCAGGACGCCTTGTTCGCCACCTTGGATCCCACCACCCGCCGGGCCGTCACCCCGCAAGGGCGGGAGTACACGCTCACCGACACCGTGGGTTTTGTCCGCCACCTGCCACATCAGTTGGTCGAAGCATTTCGCTCCACCTTGGAGGAGACCGCCGACGCTGACCTGCTATTGCATGTGGTCGATGGCTCAGATTCGATGCCCGAGCGGCAGGTAGAGGCGGTACGCGAGGTCCTCGCCGAAATTAATCAAGGGCGCCAGGCGCCGATGCCACCCGAGTTGGTGGTGGTGAACAAGATCGACGACACCGATCAGTTCGTGCTGTCGAGGCTGCGCCATGTGCTGCCGACCGCGTCATTCGTTTCCGCGCACACCGGTGCGGGCATCAACGGGTTGGTCCAGCGGATTGCCGACGCGTTGCCGCAACCCCAGGTTGAGATCGACGCACTGCTGCCGTGGACCCAAGGAGCGCTGGTC
>JALZCN010000038.1 GCA_030863045.1 Actinomycetota bacterium
TCATCTCGGAGAGTTACTTCCTCGACGCAAACTCTGTCGCCGAGGGTGGGGTCGCCGAGGGTGGGGCCGCCGAGGGTGCGGCCGCCCACCGCATGAGCAGGGACATCGAAAGAAGTTGGCTCGACACTCCCGGCGTAATCGGTGATCTGAGCCCGCGCGCAGCCGCTGCTTCCCAAGATCCCGCCATCCGTGCCGAGCTGCGCAGCACCGTCGACGACGTCGAAGCCACCTGGCTGCAGATCCAGCGCACCGGCCAATCAACGACGGGCCTGATGAGCGCGCACCGGCTCCGCGATGCGTTGGGACTCGACAACGACACCCGGTAGGTCTCAGAGCTTTCTCAGCCGGTGCGGAGCAGCATCAAGGTCGAGCGCCGATGGGTGGGAGGAAGCGATGAAGCTTGCGGTGGCGGTGCTGGCGGTGGTTGCGGTCGGCGCGGTCAGCGTCGGCGCGTTGACTGTTCCCGCCGGTGCCATATCGCAGCCCGTACTGCCCCCGATCACCGCGGAGGAGCTGGTGGCTTCAGTGCTCGCTGCGGACGTTCCTGCGCTCGGCGGCACGGTCACCGTGGACAACGCGCTGGGCCTGCCGGCACTGCCCGGAGCGGAAGGCCCGCTGACGCAACCGGAGACGACATTCCGGGTCTGGTCCGATGGCCAGGGTCGCGGTCGGCTGGCGCTGCCCTCCCGCGGTGGCGAGCGAGTGTTCATCGAGGACGGCACGACACTGTGGCGCTACGACTCCTCGTCGCGCACCGCGACCGCGCTGGAGCACGGCACCGATCCAGCACGTGAGCGCCCTCCGGTGGCCGACCCGTCCCAAGCGGCCCGCGATCTGGTCGGTGCGGTACGGGAGAGCAGCATGGTGACCGTGGACGGGACCGGGACGGTCGCAGGACGATCCGTCTATCAGCTCGTGCTCAGCCCTACGCCCACTGAGCGAACCCTGCTGCGGGAGGTGCGGGTCGCGGTCGACTCGACCGAACGAGTGCCGTTGCAGCTCATCGTGCTGGCCAACGGATCCCCCGATCCGGCGCTGCAGATCGGCTTTTCCGACCTCACCGTCGGCGCGCAGGATCCCGCGCTGTTTGGCTTCACGCCACCCGCGGGGGTCAGGGTAGAGCGGGTGGATAAGGAGCGCAGGGGCGCAGGGGCGCCGGGCCAGCATGAAGCCTCGGACGCCATGATCAGCACTCAGGGCGATGGGTGGGACACCGTCGTGCTCGGGCAGCTCCCCCCGACTCGGCAGCAGGGAGCAGAAAACGACCCGTTGGCGATCGCTCAGCGGGTCGGTCGTCCCACCAGCGGACCGTGGGGCAACGGCTGGGTAGTGCACACCGCGGTAGGCACCGTGCTGGTGACCTCTGACGGGCGCGTCGCTGCCGGCGCGGTGCCGCAGCAGGTCCTCGACCAGGCCCTGACCCGTTGACCACCGGACAGCTCGAGGAGACCGGGCAGCCCGTGCTGGTCAGGCCAGCGATCCGGGTCCGGGCTCTGCGCAAGGTGTTCGGCCGCACTGTGGCGGTGGCCGGCGTGGATCTCGATGTGCCGGCCGGCGCCGTGCTAGGGGTGCTGGGTCCCAACGGTTCGGGCAAGACCACGATGATCCGGACGCTGCTGGCACTGTCCCGGCCGACCGCGGGTACCGTGGAGCTGTTCGGTGCGCCGGTGCCGGCAGCCGCTGGGCAGGTGCTCCCGCACGTCGGCGCGCTGGTGGAGGGTCCCGGATTCCACCCGTTCCTGTCCGGGCGGGAGAACCTGCGGCGGTGCGCGGCCGCCGAGCCGCTGCTGCCCACCCGAGCGATCCCCGACGCGGTGGACCGCGCCTTGCACCGGGTCGGCCTTGCTGACGCTGCGGGCCGGCGGTACCGGGCCTACTCGCTGGGGATGAAACAACGCCTGGGCCTGGCCGCGGTGCTGCTGGTGCCTCGGCGGTTGGTGGTGCTCGACGAGCCGACCAACGGCCTGGACCCGGCGGGGACCCGGGAGGTCCGGCGGATTATCGGCGAGTTGCACGCCGGCGGTGCCACCGTGCTGGTGTCATCCCATCTGCTGGCCGAGGTCGAGGCGACGTGCACCCATGTGGCGGTGCTCGACCGGGGTTCGCTGATCGCTGCGGGTCCGCTGGCTGCCCTGCTTGATGGCGAAGCACCCGCGTTGGACGTCCGTACCCCGGATTCCGCCGTCGCGCTACAGGCACTGCGCGCGGCGGGCATCGGTGCCGCTGCCGGGCCGGACGGGGTACGGGTCGAGCTGGTCGGGACCGATCCGCCCTCGGTGGTGGCGCTGCTGGTTGGCGCCGGGGTCGCGGTGCACGAGGTGCGGCGCTGGCGGACCGGGTTGGACGAGTTGTTCGCGCAACTGACCGAGGGAACGCCGTGAGCGCCCCCGTGACCGGCCCGGTGCGTGCCCCGCTGGCCCGCCTGCTGCGCAGCGAGCTGCGTTGGGTGCTGCGCCGGCCGCGGACTCAGGTTGCGCTAGGGCTG
>JALZCN010000073.1 GCA_030863045.1 Actinomycetota bacterium
GTCATGCGGTGGGGTGCTCCGAAGGGATAGGGTCGTGTGGTCGGTTGTGTGTCACTGTCGGCTGTCTCGGTGTGGTTGTCTCGTGCGCTGTTTCCCCACTGCGGCAGACTCCCTCGCCGGTGAGCAAGTTGACAACTGAGCCACTGACAACCTGAGCAGCACGAAACCACAGCGCTATTCGATCGTACCCAGGCATGACTCAACGCAGCAAACCGGACCCGGCGCTTGCGCGTGCTTGGTGAGAAACTGCCCCAGTGACTGGCGCGCCGCAACCGGGGCACGACAACGATGGGACCATTCCAGCGGGCCTTCACAGCCGCGCCGAGGCGATGCTGGGCACAGTCGGTGTGGCGAAACGGCTGGTCGGCGTCGCGGAGACAGTGGCCGCCAATCGCCGCTGGTGGGACGCCGACGCTGAGGACTACCTCGCCGCGCACGGCGATTTCCTGGGCCTGGCGGATTTCGTGTGGTGTCCGGAGGGTCTTCGTGAGTCGGACGCCGGTCTGCTAGGTGAGCTGGCAGACCGCCGCGTCCTCGAAGTCGGTTGCGGGTCGGCGCCGTGCGCTCGTTGGCTGGCTTCCCAAGGCGCGCACGTCGTCGGCCTAGACCTGTCGGCCGCAATGCTGCGGCATGCAGTGCATGCGGCCCGCGAAACCGGGATCCCGGTGCCGCTCGTGCAGGCCGACGCGGCTCGATTGCCTTTCGCCGACGGTAGTTTCGACCTTGCCTGTTCGGCCTTCGGCGCGGTGCCGTTCGTCGCGGATTCGGCCGCGGTGATGCGAGAAGTTGCCCGGGTGCTGCGTCCCGGCGGCCGGTGGGTCTTCGCGGTTACCCACCCGCTGCGCTGGATCTTCCCCGACGACCCGGGGGAGGCCGGCTTGACGGTGGCGCAGTCGTACTTTGACCGCACCCCGTACGTCGAGGTCGACAGCGCGGGCAACCCCACCTATGTAGAGCACCACCGCACTCTCGGTGACCGCATCAGGGAGATCGTCGCCGCCGGGTTGGTGCTGGAGGATCTGGTAGAACCGGAGTGGCCGGCCGGGCTGCACCGGCAGTGGGGGCAGTGGAGCCCGCTGCGCGGAGCGTTGTACCCGGGAACCGCGATCTTCGGCTGCCGTCGTGAGGGCCCTGCTCCATAAAGCGCGGCTCGTGAGCTGTGTCCGCCGGACGACCGCGCTGACCTTTCAGTGCGCCGCGTCGTCCCAGCTACGGCCGACGCCCACCGAGACTTCGAGCGGGACATCCAGGGTGTACGCCGACGCCATCTCGCGGCGCACCAGTGCTTCCAGCGCGACCCGCTCGCCTTCGGCGACTTCCAACACCAGCTCATCGTGGACTTGCAGCAGCGTCCGGGAACGTAGGTCCGCGGCGCGCAACGCCCGGGAGACTCCCAACATCGCGACCTTGATGATGTCCGCAGCGCTACCCTGGATCGGCGCGTTGAGCGCCATCCGCTCGGCCATCTCGCGGCGTTGCCGGTTGTCGCTGACCAGGTCGGGCAGGTAGCGCCGGCGCCCCATGATCGTGGCCGTGTAGCCGTCGATTCGCGCCTTGTCCACGATGGACCGCAGGTAATGGCGGACACCGTCGAATCGGGCGAAGTACTCCTCCATCAGCTCCCGAGCTTCCTCGGCGGAGATCCGCAGCTGCGCGGACAGCCCGAACGCGGACAAGCCATAGGCCAGGCCGTAGTTCATCACCTTGATCCTGGCTCGCTGCTCACTGCTGACCGCGGCAGCGTCTACTCCGAATACTCGAGCGGCGGTGGCGGCGTGGAAGTCATGCCCGGAGGTGAAGGCTTCGATCAGCGCGGTGTCTTCGGAAAGGTGAGCCATGATCCGCATTTCGATCTGGCTGTAGTCCGCCGTCATCAGCTCCGAATAGTCGGGGCCTACCACGAAAGCTTGCCGGATCCGGCGGCCGGAATCCGTGCGTATCGGGATGTTTTGAAGATTCGGTTCGGTGGAGGACAGCCGCCCGGTCGCGGCGATGGTCTGGTTGTAGGTGGTGTGGATCCGCCCGTCGTCGGCCACCGCCTTGAGCAGCCCATCAACCGTGGTCTTGAGCCGCGTCGCGTCGCGGTGCGCCAACAGGTGCGCCAGCAACGGGTGCCCGGTCGACTGGTACAGCGTCTGGAGCGCGTCGGCGTCGGTCGTGTAGCCGGTCTTGGTGCGCTTGGTCTTGGGCATGCCCAGTTCGTCGAACAGCACTACCTGTAGCTGTTTGGGCGAGCCCAGGTTCACCTCGTGGCCTATCACGCCGAAACAGTCCTGCTCAGCCTGCTTCACCGCGGCTGCGAAGCCAGCCTCCAGCTCGGCCAGTACGTCACCGTCCACCGCGATGCCGGCCGCCTCCAGCTCGGCCAGCACGGCAAGCAGCGGCAGTTCCAGGTCGGTGAGCAACGACCGGCCGGCTATCCGGTCCAGCTCAGCGTCCAGCGCAATGGCCAGCTCGGCCACGGCGCGGGCCCGCAGGATCTCGTCGGCCGCCCGACAGGCGGTGTCCTCGTCTTCGAACAGGCTCGGTTGGGTCACCTCCCCGACTTCCACCCGCAACTCCCTGCGTAGATAACGCAGCACCAGGTCGGCGAGGTCGAATGACCGTTGGCCGGGTCGGACCAGGTAGGCGGCCAGCGCGGTATCGCTGGTCAACCCGGCCAGGGTGACGCCGCGGGCCCGCAACGCGTGCAGCAGCGGCTTGGCGTCATGCGCTGCCTTGGGCGCGGCCGGGTCGGCCAGCCAATGCGACAGCGCCTGCTCGTCGTCGGGGGTCAACGTGCGCGGATCGATATAGCCGCCCTCCCCGTCGGGGGCAGCCAACGCCAGGCATTCCAGATCCCCGGCGCCCCTCGCCCAGCTGCCGCGGAAGGCGAGCCCAGTCCGACGCCCGTCTCGGGCGTGCGCGTCCAGCCACGCTGCGACGTCACCAGCCTTGATCATCCCGCCGCGCACCTCGAAGCCCTCCTCGGCCTCGGGCTCTGGCGGGCTTAATGTGGCGAACAGCCGATCCCGCAGCACCCGGAACTCGAGCTCGTCGAACAGCCGGTGCACCGCGTCGCGGTCCCATGGTTTAAGCACCAGTTCGGCGGGTTGTACAGCTAGATCGACATTCCGGACCAGTTCGGTGAGCCGGCGGTTGAGCAGCACCGAGGCGAGGTTCTCCCGCAGCGCATCACCCGCCTTGCCTTTGACCTCGTCCACCCGATCGAGCAAAGCGTCCAGCGAGCCGAATTCCCGTATCCACTTCGCTGCGGTCTTGTCTCCCACGCCTGGGATGCTCGGCAGGTTGTCCGAGGGATCACCGCGCAGCGCGGCGTAGTCCGGGTATTGCGCTGGCGTCAGGCCATAACGTTCGGCCACCTCAGTGGGGGTGAACCGGGTCAGCTCCGAAACACCTTTACGCGGGTAGAGCACCGTTACCTGGTCACTGACCAGCTGCAAGGTATCCCGATCCCCGGTGCAGACCAGCACCTGGAAGCCGTCTGGTTCGGCGCGCGTGACCAACGTCGCGATGAGGTCGTCGGCTTCGTAATTCTCCCTGGTGAGCACCGGGATGCCCAAGGTGTGGAGCACATCCTGGATCAGCGACACCTGACCGCGGAACTCATCGGGTGTGGTGCTGCGGTTGGCCTTGTAGGGCGCATAGGTTTCCGCCCGGAAGGTCTTACGGGAGACGTCAAACGCTGCGGCGACGTGGGTGGGCTGCTCGTCACGGAGCAGGTTGATCAGCATCGAGGTGAAGCCGTACACCGCATTGGTGGTCTGCCCCGTCGTGGTGCGGAAATTCTCGGCAGGCAGCGCGAAGAACGCCCGGTAGGCCAGCGAGTGACCATCGAGTAGGAGCAGCCGAGGCGGGGAAACCGTCACGGCTCGCGAGTCTAGGGCCGACCACCGACATCTCTGACGTGGCCACGGGCTACCTGCGTGATTATCACTGTCGCAGGGGTCGTTGAGCGGTCACATGGATGATCGTCGCAACTGTGGACTGCTTAGAGTGAGTAGGCATCAGGCCGTTGGAGGAGGTTGCTTTGGCCACGCCCGAGTTTGATCAGTCGGCCGCCGAACTCATCGAACGCTGGGCAGGCGAGCAGCTCATCGAGCGGATGGGCATCAAGATCACCGAGTCGGACCCGGAGCGGGTGGTGGGGACCATGCCGGTGGCGTACAACCGGCAGTATTTCGGGCTGCTCCACGGCGGGGCGAACGCGGTGCTGGCCGAGAGTCTCGGCTCGGTCGCTGCCTGGCTGTGGAGCAAGCCGGACAGGGTTCCGCTGGGGCTGGAGCTGTCCTGCTCCCACCACCGGTCGGCAACCGAGGGGGAGGTCACCGGTGTGTGCACGCCGCTGCACCGCGGCCGCACGGTGGCGACCTTCGAGATCCGGATCAGCGACGAGCAGGGCCGCCTGACTTGTACAGCCCGGCTGACCTGCCTGCTGCGGGACCGCCCTGCCGGTTAGTCTGCGCTGCTCATAGCCCACCATGGACACTCAGCCCGCCCGCGGCAGTCGACCGACCCTTCCGCGCGCGCCGTCGAACGCCTGGAGGAGGCGCCAACCCGTGCGATCAGCAGGCTCCGTCCCGCGAAGCGGGAGGTGGTCCGAGAAACCCGGATCCATCCGCCGGGTTCCCGGTCCGCTGCGCGGACTGCTCGTCGCGCTGATCGGCTTCCTGATCGGCACCGCCGCGATGCTCGCTGTCGCCGCTCCGGCACTGGCCGCGCAGCAACCACCTCCTGGCCCCCCCGAGCAGCAGGGTCTACCGGTTAGCGGCACCTTGCGCAACGTCGACGGCACGCTGTTGGCCGGTGTCGTGGTGCAGGTGATCGACACACGTGGGCAGCAGCTCGCCTCGACCACGTCGGACGCCAGGGGTCGCTGGGAGCTGACCGTGCCCACACCCGGCGAATACACCTTCCGGATCGACCAGCAATCGCTACCTCCCGGAGTCGATGTGCTCCAGGGAGAGGTGGTTCGCGAGGTGGCGCCCGGAACGCTGTCTCCGGTCGTGTTCCGATTCGGTGCGCAACGCGAAGGCCTACAGACCTCGGCGACCGCTCAGGTTCTGCGGGTATTGGTTGACGGCATCCGATTCGGCCTGGTCATCGGGATTACCGGGATCGGTCTATCGCTCATCTTCGGGACCACTGGGTTGACGAACTTCGCTCACGGTGAGCTGGTGACGATCGGAGCGGTGGTGGCCTGGACGCTGAATGTCACTGCGGGGCTTCAGCTGATCTGGGCTACCTTGCTGGCGATCGTGGTCGGCGCCGCTGTCGGTGCGGCGAACGACTTGGGTATCTGGCGGCCGATGCGGCGGCGCCGGGCAGGTCTCATCGCCCAGCTGGTGATCTCCATTGGGCTCGCGCTCATACTGCGC
>JALZCN010000117.1 GCA_030863045.1 Actinomycetota bacterium
TCGATGCGATTGCCGCTGCGGGCCGCCCGCTCGAGCGCGGCGAGGCCAGCGAGTTGGTCGGTGTTGAACGGCTCCCGGATGCGCTGGATGCGGCCTGCAGGGAGGAGCTGCTCGAGGCCGCAGATCACCGCATCCGCTTCGTGCACCCGCTCGTCCACGAGGCCTGCCACGCGGAGCTCGCGCCCGCTCGCCGCGCCTGGATACACGGGCATCTTGCCGACGTACTCGATGCCCGGCCCGGGCGCGCGCTCGCCGAGATCGGCCACCACCTCCTGCTCGCGGGGCGGCACGAGGAAGCCCGCAGCTACCTCGTCAGCGCAGCCAGGCACGCCAGGTCCCTGGGCGCCTTCGACGAGGCGGCGAGCTTACTCGACGACGCCGCGAGGGTCGCGACGGGAGCGCCTGGTCTGCAGGCCGAGCTGTGGCTCGCGCTCGCCGAGACCGAGGCGTGGCGGGGCCGCCGAGACTACTACGACACCGCATTTCACCGGGCCGTCGCAATGCTCGAGGAATCCGGTGATAACGCCGCCCTCGTGGCCGCCTACGTCACTCACAGCCGCTGCCTGTCTACCACGCTCTGCTACCCGACGGAGGCGCTGGCCGCCTACGAGCACGCCCTGAGGCTGATGGACGAGCACGCCACCGACACCCCGGAGCTGCGGGCCCTCGCGCTGGCGGGTCTCGCCTGGGTGGAGACCGCGAGCGGCGACGTGAACCGCGCGCAACGCCTGATCGAACAGGCGCAGGCACTGCCGGAGGTCGCTGACGACGCCGTGTTGAACGCCGAGCTGCGGATCGCCCGCGCCGCCACCCTGCTGCGTACCGGGCATGTCGAGGCCTGCGAGCAGGTCAGCGTAGCCGCGGCGGATGCCACACGCCGGGCCGACCGGCCCGACCTTGCCGCTATCGCACTGTTGCAGGCGGCCACCGCGCATGCCTTTCGTGGCGACTTCGCGGGCGCATTGGAGCTCGCCGAGCAGGTGCGGCGCTGCTGTGCGGGCGCGAGCCTGACGGTGCAGGCGCTGGCCGGTCGTGCCTACGCGCTTGTCCGGCTCGGGCGCTGGGAGGAAGCCTGGACGGCGGCGTGCGAGGAACTCACCCTGGCCGCGCGCATCGGTGCCGCCGAGTACGAGGCGACCGCGATGTTCGACGCCGGGTCGATCGCGCTCGACGTCGGGCGCCCTGCCGAGGCCATCGAGTACCTGGCGGGAGCGCTCGCCGAGCCGCAGGGACGCTTCCCCCACGCGCTGGCCCGCCTCCGGCTCGCCGAGGCCCGGTTGCGAGCCGGTGACCCGGACGCGGCCGCGGAGCTGGAACGGATGCCGTTCGAGCTCATCGGCCCGACCGACCTGCCAGAGACCCTCGTGCCCCGTGCCGAGCGCCTCGAAGGTCTCATCGCGGCTATCCACGGTGATTGTGAACTCGCGCTGCGCCGGCTCGAAGCCGCCGAGACGGGGTGGCGGCGGTTGCTGAATGTTCGTCCGGTCGGCGACTTCTGGGCGAGCCTGGTCGATCTCGGCCGGGCCCCGGTCGCCGGGCTCGTCGAGCCGGCTCTCGAACTTGGCCAGGTCCTCGTGGAACGGGCCGACCTGCTCACCGCAGCGGGGCGTGCTGCCGAAGCGCAGGCGGCCAGACAGGAGGCAGCGACGCTGGCCGCGGCGCTGGGCGTCGAGGGCTACCGCAGCGCGCTCGACGACATCCTGACACCGGCCGCACCGCAGGAGGTATGAGGTGATCGACTTCGAGGAAGCCGTGGTGTGCCGGGCTCCGGCGCTGCAGGTGTGGAAGCTTCTCCATGACCCCGCCCGGTACCCCGAGTGGTGGGTGGGCATTACCCGATCGGAACCCACCGCGGACGGTGCCGTCGTGCAGCACAGTGCATGGGAGCACGGCGATCTACCGCTGTTCATCACGGCGAAGCGGGACTCCCCCGGTGTCGTGATCCGCTGCCCGGCGACGGGGCGGATTTACTCCTGGGCGCTTGAGCCGCATCCGGACGGATGCCGGGTGCGGATGCGAGTGGAAACCCCCGATGGCGAGCAAGAGCAGCTGCGGCTGATCCGCGAGAGCATGCTTGCCACGCTGCCCCGACTCGCGGCCACCGCCGAAGCGGTCTCATAACCTTAGGGTCCTGCGACCGGGACCCGGTCGTTCGATGTGGCCGTCTACTGTCGGTGGCTGGCGACAGACTGCCACCGTGTTTCACTGGGGATTGACGTCGAAGCGGAGGTGGCGACTGTGGCCGCGCCCCAACCCGAACCGACAGCTTATGGTTGATCCGAGCTGCCAACCACCGGCGGCGGTGTGTTACGAGTTGCTGGACGGTGACTACGTCGAACGCGTCCGCAGTGAAGGCGGGTTCCTGCAGCTCGACCGGCCGTTCTCGGTCCTCCTCGATCTCACGCTGCTCACGCTCCCAGCAACTGGCTGACCGCCTGCCAGTTCCGACCGCCTTCGCCCCGTTACGGTCACGTCCGGGTATCGTCGACACGCTCAGCGGTCTGCGTCCTACGGCGGTAAAACTGCGACCACGCCCAGCGGATGGGATGGTCCGGCTGGATCCAGTCCGCCAGCTTTCTCGATTGCCGTTCCGCTGAGGCTACTTCTGCCAGCCGATGGTTTCCGGCGTGGCCACGAAGAAGCGCCCAGCACCGTAGTTGGCCAGGCCCTGCTTGACGGCGACGATGGCCGGCCGGTTGATCGTCGGCATGACCCCGTAGGTCTTGAAAGCCTCGGTTTCCATCTCGTTGGCCTTGGCGTACTGCTCTTGCGGGGTGGGTAGCTGGTTGACGGCCCGCAGCTGTGGGTCCAGCGTTGGGCTGTTCACCCCGGACTTCAGCAGCGTGCTGTCCGAGCAGTAGAGCTGGCAGATGTAGGCGATGCCGTACGGGTCGGTCTGGGAGACCCCGGAGTAGAACATGTCGAACCGCTTACCGGTGACGATCACCGAGTACTCGCTGGACGGGACCTGTCGGATGTTCAACCGCACGCCGATGTTCTTGAGCATGGCGGCGGTGGCACTCGCAACTGCCTTGCCGACCGGGTCGTCGCCGGTGTTGACGTAGGTGAACTCCAGAGGCTTGCCGTCCTTGACCCGGATCCCGTCCGGGCCCGGTGTCCAGCCGGCCGTCTGCAGGCCCTGCTTGGCCTGCTCCGGATTGAAGGTGATCACCTTGGCGAAGTTGTCCTGGTAGCCGTCCTGGAAGGGCAGCAGGACCATCGAGCCGGGCAGCTGCGCGGTCAGGTTCAGGCCCTGGAATTCGATCTCCTGCAGCTGCTGGCGGTCGATCCCCTCGAACACCGCTTTGCGCACCGCCGGGTCGGCGAGGATCGGGCTCTGCCCGTTGAGCGTGAAGAAGTTCAGCGCAGGCTCGATGCTCTTGCGGATGTCGATCCCGGTCATGCCCTGCACCTGGGCCAACCGGTCCTTGGTGGCTACTCCGGTCGCGTCGAGCTGGCCGTTCTTGAACGCGTTGATGGACGCCGTGGGCTCCATGGTCAGGAACGTCCGCGAGTCCAGCTTGCCCGGCTTGCCCCACCATTTCGGGTTGCGGACGAAGGTAATGGTGCCGTTTTGCTTGTCGAAGTTCTGGATCTGATACGGGCCGGCGCCCCATTCCGGATGGGGATTGCTGATGTAACCCTGGTTGAACACCTGCGGGTCAACTGCGTTCGGGTGGATCAGATTGTTGTACAGGCTCTGCCACCAGAGGTTGACGCCCCGGAAGGTCACCACCACCTGCCGGTCGTCCACCCCCCGGGTCACCGAGGAGATGCGGTCGTAGCCGTCGCTCGAGCCGACGATGTACGCCGGGTTGGTGGCACCGTTGGTCTTCCAGACGGCCTCGAACGAGCGCCAGTCGATCGGTGTGCCGTCGTTGTAAACGGCCTTCGGGTTGATCGTGTAGGTGATCCGGGTGTTGCCGTCGACCAGCTCCTGCTTGACGCCGGTCAGGTAGTCGGGGTTGTAGACGGCGTCCCCGTCGGCAGTGAAGGTGATCAGTATTGGGTTGTACCACCTCCACACGAGCAGGGTGTAGAGCGTCCCGTCACCCTGCCAAGTGTTGAACTGCGGGGTGATCTCCGGCAAGGCGGTGGTGAGGGTGCCGCCGTCCCTGATGTTTTCATGCGACTGCGGGTTGAACTGGGCTTGCTGGGACAGTGACTGTGTGGTGTCGCTGCTGCCGCCGCGGTTTCCGGAGCCGCCGCAGGCGACCAGCGCCACCGACAGCACAGCGGTCACCGCGAGGGCGACGGTCCTCTTTACGACGTGCATCTTCTGTTCTCTCTTTCCGGGCCCAGTGCATCATGCCGCACGGCGGGTGCGCGGCCGATAGGCGAGCATCAGCGGAAGTGGCAGGCGTTCCGCTGGTCGGAGACCCCCCCTCCGGTCAGCCTGGGTGTCTCGTCCGTGCAGCGGGCGCGCTGCGCTTCGTTCAAGGTCAGGTGCAGGGGGCAGCGGCTGACGAACCGGCAGCCGGGGGTGGAGTCGGTGGGGCTGGGTAGGTCGCCACGCAGGATCACCCGTTTCCGCGCGCGCTCGGCCTGTGGGTCGGGCACCGGGATCGCCGAGAGCAGGGCCTCGGTGTACGGGTGCTGGGGGTGGTCGAACACCTGGTCCACCGCCCCGACCTCGACGATCCGCCCCAGGTACATCACCGCTACCCGGTCGGAGATGTGCCGCAC
>JALZCN010000130.1 GCA_030863045.1 Actinomycetota bacterium
CCGTACGCCACCTCGACGAGGCCGTACGCCGACTCCGCGCCGCCGGAACGGCAGTGGTCGTCGGCACGTGCCCGGATCTCGGCACCATCCGGCAGATCCCACAACCGTTGCGCGCCATCGCACACACCTCCAGCCGGGCACTGGCCCGGATGCAGCGGGACGCGGTATCTCGGGCAGGCGGGTTGGCGGTGCCACTCACCGAAATGTTGGCCCAGGACTTCCTGGCCCAGCCTGACGTGCTGTTCAGCCGGGACCACTACCACCCTTCAGCCTCCGGCTACGCCGCCGTCTGCTCGGTGCTGCTGCCTGCACTGCGCTCAGCGCTGCACGATGGCCGCTCTCCAAGTACCACCAACCCGCACGCCGGACGCCTGTAACCGCCCCCAACAGGTGCTCCACCGGAATCCATGACGGAGGACCGGATGGGGTTGGTCGCCGTTGACAGCAGCTCAGACCGGCGTTGGCGGTACTTGAAGAGCGTCCAACGAAACTGGGGCCCGGTCCACAACGGACCGGGCCCCGAGCGTGACCGTGGCGGCTAATCGTTTTGGAAGTAGGACAGCAGCCGCAGAATCTCCAGGTACAACCAGACCAGCGTCACGGTGAGACCGAAGGCGATGTACCAGGCGGTCTTCTCCGGCGCACCAGCCCGAATCGCCTCGTCTGCGGCGTCGAAATCGAGCAGGAAGCTAAATGCCGCGATCCCGATGCAGACCAGGCTGAACACAATCGCCAGAGTGCCACCGGACCGCAGACCGAGGCCGGCTCCGTCGGCCGTGAAGAAACTTGCGATGAGGTTCACCAGCATGAGGCCGACAACGCCGATCATGGCGCCGATCAGCCACTTGGTGAACCGGGGGGTCACCTTCACTGCGCCGGTCTTGTACACCACCAACATCCCGGCGAACACCAGAGCGGTACCCGTGATGGCCTGGAGGATGATCTCCCCTCGGCCCCCGCCGAGCACACCGCTGATGCCGCCGAGGAAGACGCCCTCGACAGCGGCATAGGCAAGGATCAGCGGTGGGCTGACCACCTTCTTGAAGATGATCACTAATGCGAGCACGAAGCCGATCAAGGCGGCCGGAAGGGCCAGCCCCCAGAATCCGCTGATGTAGGTGGCCGCGCCAGTGGCGACCAGCACTGCCTAGGTGATGCTGGTCTTGGTGACCACATCGTCGATGGTCATCGGCCGGCCGATGGCGGGCGGCGCGTCGACATAGCCCGGCGCAGCGCCGGGGAACGTTGCGGGGGCCGAGTTGAAACCCGCGTAACCGCCGCCCCCGACGGGAAGATTGCGGAATGCGGGGTTGCTGGTGGAGCGCACCATGTTCCTCCTGGTGGGCGTTGCAGGCCGTCACCGGGTTAACGCGCCTGCCGCGGGTCGGGTTCCCGGTTGAGAATCGGACTTTACCCTCGGCAAATGACATGCCGGCAGGCGAGCGCCGGCATGGCACGTTACTGTGCGCGAGAGAAGCACCCGGACCCGAAACCGTGTGGAGGTGGGGATGGACTGGTGGGGCTGGGTGATCGTCGCGCTGGTCATACTTGTGCTACTGATCACGCTCGCCGTCGTCATCCAGCGGAGGAGACGGCGCGGCGGTGTAATCGGACTTGGGGATCCACGGTGACCACACCAACGCCCGGGCTGTTGCTGCGGGCCAGTGAGCTGGCCGGCCGCCCAGTGGTCACGTTGAGCGGCGAGCTGGTCGCTGAGATCAAGGACATCGTGTTCGAACGCACCGGAGGCCGTATCGCTGGCTTCACCCTGCGCAATCCAGGTCTGTTCAGCCGCGCCCGCAAGGACTCGCTGCCCTGGGAAGCGGTGCATGGAGTGGGCCGGGACGCCGTGATGGTGCCCGACGAGACCTTGTTGATTCCCGCCAAGGAGCTCGCTCCGCGCAAGCAGGCCCGCAAAGCGGATGTGCTGGAGGATCGGGTACTCACCGACAACGGGCGAGATTTAGGACGCGTAGTGGATGTCGTGCTGCACAGCGGCACGAGGCTGGATGTCGTGGGTTACGAAGTGGAAGCCAGCGAGGCGCTCGGCACGGGACGGCGGGTGTTGATCCCCCTGCCCGACACCGTGGCGGTGTCCGGTGAGAACCTCATCGTGCCGGCAGCGGCTACCGAATTCGTTTCCGACGACCTCGCCGGATTCGGTGCGGCGGTGGACGCCTTCCGGTCCCGGTTACGAGAAGGGGCCAGCTGATGCTGTTCAGCCAGGCACGCAAGCGCGACGTGGTGAACACGGCCACCGCAACCCGGGTGGCGCGGGTGGATGGCTTCGTTGTGCTGCCTGGGCCGACCAGGGTGGCGCTCCTGCGATTGGGCAAGGTCAGCGGTGCCGGCACCCTGCTCTCCTGGGACGACGTGCAAGGCTTCGGGCCCGACGCGGTGACGGTCGCCACCGACGCAGTGATCCGACCGGCCCGCGACGCCATCGAACAGCGGGCCGAGGACAACGATCTCGACATCTTGGGCAAGCGGGTACTCAGCGAGCACGGCACGGAGCTCGGCATGGTCACCGACGTGGATTTTGATCCGGAGACAGGTGCGGTCACCACGTTGATTACCAAAAGTGAGACCATCGACGGACAGCGGATGATCGGACTGGGCGGCTACGCGGTCGTCGTGTCGTCCTAGCCGGTTTCCGGTCTGAGGACCGGAGCCACGGCGCGTGTGCGGGCGGCCGCCCACCCCCCACGCGGCCGCCCGCACACCTTCGCCCGTTTGGGCTAAGTAAGCATTGCAGCACAGCGGGCACCGCACAAGCGATTACAGGCGAGCGGATCCTACTCGGACGAGGCGAGTGGCAGGCTGGCCCAGACTGTTTTGCCGTCTCGATGCCGGCTTATCCCCCAATCGCGGGCTAATGCGATCACGAGATGCATCCCGCGGCCGCGGGATGCGCCGATGTCTATCGGCCTTGGTCGCGGAATAGACGCCGAGTTGTAATCTCGGACTGCGACGCGCAACGCCGACCGAGTGCAGGTGAGGGTGAGTCGGCTGGAGCTGCGGGCATGCTCGACAGCATTGCTCACCAATTCGTTGGACACGAGCTCGGCAATTTCGCGGACGGTCTGAGGTACCGACCAGACGTCGCATGTCTCACGCACGAACCGTCTCGCGGCTGCCGGAGCAGTGTTGTGCATAGGCAGGGTTCGGTGCCGCCGTACTTGTGGGGGCCGCTGTTGCAGGAGCGCGGCGGCCGAGGCTAGGTCGACGGCCAAGGGCACGGTGTCGGGTACACGTATGGACAGCAGCGTCGCGCGCATGGCGGCATCCGCGCCGAACAGGACAAGCCGTGCCGCCGGCCAACCGCCGGCGTAGGCCAGCGCGTTAGGGAAGACCGTGACGAAGGCTGCCTGCGATGAGCGCACGTGTGACAGGTCGGCCAGCACACGGCCGGTGCCAAGCAGCGACTCGATGATCGCTTCGCGAACCCGGGGAATGTTGTGGAGCGACAGACGGCCGCGGAATTGGAGTATGACGTGGTCGAGTTCTTCGTGAATACCGACCATCAGCTCGTCAGGCATAATCTCCCAAGTCACGGCATGGCTGCAGGCCACTCCAGTGAAGCACATCCCGGCTGATCCGCCTGCTGACTACTCGGAGATAACAGCCGGCGCCGCCAGCGCTGTGGAACGTTGCCTTGGCTAAACCGGTGCCAGCTGGTACCAGATGCGCAGGGAGGCCATGCTGGTGGCAGCGACCGTCCGGCCGCTGCCATCAGCAGGCGGGAAGGCAATGGCCCAGGCACCGGATTCCGAGCACCACCATCGGTTGCAGGCGGTGTCAAACGGCGAGCCGTTGGACATGCCCACGCAGGGTGGCGCGGGCGTGATCGCGATCGGCGCCTCCGCCGGAGGCGTCGAGGCGCTTCGAGCGGTCGTCGCGGGGTTACCTCCCGAGCTACCAGCGGCTGTGGTCGTCGTGTTGCACATTCCCCGGGGAGCGCCCAGCGCACTAGCGGGTATCTTGGATCGCTCGGGACCGCTACGGGCAGTGGCAGCCCGTCATGGCATGCCGGCGCGACCGGGCATGGTCTACGTGGCTCCCGCGGATCATCATCTACTGATTCGCGATGCACACCTTAAATTGTCGGTTGGCCCCGCGGAGAATGGGCACCGGCCGGCGATCGATCCGTTGTTTCGCGCCGCGGCAGTAGCGTACGGTTCCGGTGCGATCGGGGTTGTGCTGTCAGGCCCACGAGACGACGGAGCCGCGGGGTTGACGGCGATCGTCGAACGCGGCGGGCAGGCCGTGGTGCAGGATCCAGAGGAGGCACTGCACCGGTCAATGCCGCAGAGTGCGCTGGAGCACGTTGCCGCAA
>JALZCN010000336.1 GCA_030863045.1 Actinomycetota bacterium
GGCTGACCGCGGCGCTGTCGAAGGCGCTTCGCCGGCGCGGGTTCACGCCGGTGCACGACCGGGGCCGGGTGCTCACCGACACCGCGGTACTGATCGCCGACGGGGGCCGGGTGATGTCGGATCTGGCCGTGCTGCGCGATCAGGGCGAGCTGTTCGGGTCGGTGGCGTCGGACTCGACGCTGTGGCGGGCACTGGACGAGATCGGCCCGCAGCAGCGGGAGCGGGTTGCGACCGCGCGGGCGCGGACCCGCCGCCGGGTGTGGGAGTTGATCGAGTCTCGGCACGGGCGGATTCCGTCGTCCCGGGTGGCCGACCGCGACCTGGGCGCCACGATCGTGATCCGGCTCGACGCCACGATCCAGCTCGCGCACAGCGACAAGGAACTGGCGGCGGGCACCTTCAAGGGCTCCTATGGTCATCACTCGTTGACCGCGTGGTGCGACAACACCTGCGAGTCGTTGGCGTTGCGGCTGCGCCCGGGCAACACGGGTAGCAACACCGCGGTCGATCACATCGAGGTGCTCGATGAGGCGATCGCGCAGCTCCCGGCCCGCCACCGGCGCGACCTGCTGGTCACCGTGGACGGCGCGGGCGCCACCCGCGAGCTGATCTGCCACATCAGCAAGCTGAACGCCCGGCCGGGTCGGCGGGTGCACTACTCGATCGGGTTTGACCTCGACGCGTGGGCCCGCACCGCGATCGGGCAGGTCCGGGAGGCGGACTGGGAGCCGGTGCTCGACACCCGCGGCCAGCCCCGCGACCCCGACGACGCCGGGGTGGTCGAGCTGACCGGGCTGCTGCGCCGCTCCGTGGGCGGGGGCCGACTGGAGTGTTCCCGATTTTATTGACACCAGTTTAGGCTGCCAGGTCGGTTAGTTTCCTGTATCCTAGCTCGTATTCGTCGGGTGTCAAGTAGCCGTGTCCATTCAGGGGTGAGCGGTGGTGTCACGCGGTTACGGATGCGGGGAGCCAGGGGCTGCCCGTGAGGGCATCGTGGATGGCGTCGATGGCGCGGATGTGGTGGCCGCGGGCACTGACCAGGTAGGAACGGACGCGGCAGTATGCCGCGAGTGTGGTAAGGGTGTGCCAGTAGCCGGAGACGGCTTGATGTCGTTTCGGACCTTTGAGGGCCTGTTCGGAGGCGTTGTTGGTCCAGGGCACGGCGAGGTTTCGGGTGAACAACCAGACCTGCTCGGCCTTGTCACGCAGGCGTGTCGCGAGGTTGTATCCGGGGTGGTTGCCTGGGGCCAGTCGCGGTGACGGTTGGTGGCGATTCCCCACGCAACCGCTTCGTCGTAGCGTCGCCGCAGGTCGGCGAGCAGTTGGGGATCGAGCTGATCGCGGCCTTCGGCCTGGGCGACGGTGACTGCGGCGGCGGCCTCGCACAGCACGCCGATGACCTGCCCGGCCCATTTCTTCTGGGTGGGGTGCAGCTCCAGGACGCCTTTGGCGTGGCGGATCAGGTGCGCGGCGCACTGCCCGACCCCGGCGAGCTGGGCGTCGAACTGGTGCCAACCGGCGTAGTCATCGCGGACCAGGTGCCCGCCGTAGCCGGCCAGCACACCCAGCCCTGCGAGGGCGGTCTTGGATCGAGAGCCGATCGGGGCGTACCAGACCAGCCGCGCATCGGGAGTGCGCACCGTGACCGCGTGCGGGGACCCCGGCACCGGTTCACCCTGCTCATCGGTGTCTTTACCGATCACGTTGGTGGGGGTCTCATCCGCGCACAGCACGTCCTCTGCGCGCAACGCGGTCTTCATCGTCTCATCGAACCCGGCCTCAGCCAGACACTCGGCGAACCGCGCCACGGCGCGGGCGACGAACCCAGTGGACACCGGGGCGCCCAGCAATGCCTCCATCAGCATCGCGGTCCGCTCCACGGGCACATTGCCTTCGATGCCCAGCAGGATCGCCGCGGCGTTGACGTTCGGCCCGTAGGCCACGGTGCCGGGCGCCCCGAACGGCGGCGCCGCGGTGGTGGTCTTCCCGCAGCCTGCGCAGCGCCGCCGCGGCAGCAGGTAGTGCACCTTCTGCAGGCTGATCGGCGCGATGTCCCACACCTGCGCCCAGCCCACGCCCACGTCGCTGCTCTGAGCCAGATCCCCCTCGCAGCCCGAACACACCACTGGCGCCGCGACCGTCTCGGTCCGATCCGGTGTGACACTCGGTGCCAGGCCCGATCCCTTGCGCCCCGGCTGCCCGCCGGGCTTGCGCTCCGCCGAGCGCTCCCGCGACGAGCGATCCGCCCGTCGCTTCGCCTTGGCCGCGATCGAATCCTGCGACGGCGGCTGGGAGGAATTGGTCGAGTCCCGTCCCAGCCGGGCCTCCAGCTCCGCGATCCGCCCGTGGGCCCACTCCAGCTGCGCGCTCAAGTCCACCACCAGCCCCGCCAGCTCCTCATAGGAGGGCGAGGGCTGCTCGGGCGGAGACACAACCCAGATGATCGACGATCAAGGCCCGAAGACCAAGCCGACACGCGGGCGCGGTCCCCCGAGATCAACCCGGCTCAACGGCCCAGTTCAACCGGACCCGTGAATGGACACCCGTCCGGCACCAGGTCGGGCATCTCGTCAGACACGGGGTCCTCACTCGCAGTGATGGAAAAACTACTCCCCCCAAAAATGGCCCCGGGAATCACCGGGCGGAAAAG
>JALZCN010000157.1 GCA_030863045.1 Actinomycetota bacterium
GCCGGACGAGCTCCTCGATGATATTGATCGGCAGCAGCAGCGGGGTGGGGTGCACGAAGTGCTTCAGATAACCGGTGCCCTTCTTCCGGAACCCTGTGATGTGCACGAGGATGATCACGAAGAAGGCGAGCGCGAAGGTCAGGTTCACATCGGCTGTCGGCGGGCGGACATAATGCTCGATCGCGTGTGGCAGGATCGCCAGCCAGTTCGAAAGGAGGATGAACACGAACAGCGCGATCGCCAGCGGAACGACGAACGGCGCGGTCCGGATCCCCATGTTCTGCTCGACCTGGCCCTCGATCCAGTCGGTCACCGACTCCCAGGCAAGCTGGATCCCGCTGGGCACTCCCGAAGTCGACTTCGCCGTGAGATAGAACGCGAAGCCCACCACGATGACGGCGGAGATCAGGGTGGAGATCACGGTGTCCACATTGAAGGTGAGCCCGAATAGCTGCGCTTGCGGGTGGACTCCTACTTCCACGCCACCCTCTGCGGCGAGGAACGCCTCATTCATGCCTGGACTCCTCCCCGACGGAGCTCCTTGATCAATGGAACCGTCACCGCGAAGATCATGACGAACTGGAACAGCGCGAGGCCGAGGAAGACGCCCATCCCGTGCGGGCGCAACAGCACCGCGCATCCAAGAGCCAGCACGGTGATAATTGCCAGGCGTCCGAGCACGTTTCCGGCAGAATGACGCTTCCTGTGCGGGTCATTGCTCGCGGCATAACGGTCGGCGGTCCGCCGGATCAGCACGGTATTGAGCAGACCGAGACCGATGCCCACGCATCCGAACAAAGCTATTCCAGCAAGGCCGAACGGGGTGAGCGCCGCGATCATCGCCACACCGAGAACCGCGGCGATCACGGCGAGGCGCCGCATACTGATGGCAGCCACCGCGGACAGGCTCAGATCAGGGCTCACGGCCGACCTTCCACAATCGTCATGTCGAGGTAACTACTCCTTCAGATACTGCTTGAGCTTGGCGTAGACGTAGTAACACGTGAGGACGATGCCCAGCGCCAAGCCGATCAGCGTGAACACCGGGAGAGTATCCAGCGCCCAGTCGGCGAGCCAGCCGACGCCGAGGCCGACCATCAGGCAGGCCGCAGTGGTCATCCCGAAAGTCAGGAGCGTCGCGAGGTCGGGGCCATTGCGTTGTTCCACGACCACCTACCTCAGCGGGCGCATGGCGTCGCCCGCCGCCATCGCTCAAAAGCACTCCTCGCAGTCCAGGGGCAGCGCACACGGCGAAACGCTATGATCATGAGCACTGCCGATGGGCCGGCCTGACCTTCAATCCCACCCCCGGGTGAGACGAAGTCAGACGCTATCACACGGCCCGTCACCCGCTGCACTCACCCCACGAGGTCTAGCAGCGCTTCTGGCGGCGGGATGGCTGTTGGAGCGGATCACCGGACGGGTAGCCGGGGCACCATCGAACCCAGCACGGCGATCAGCAACCCCAGCGTGATCGACCACACCACCACGTAGACGTCGAACAGCGTCAGCGCCACGGCACCGAACGCGAGCAGGGCCGCCCACAGGTAGATCAACAGCACCGCCCTGCGGTGGGAGTGCCCGATCTCGAGCAGCCGGTGGTGCAGGTGCAGCTTGTCGGCGGCAAAGGGGCTGCGACCTGCACGGGTGCGCCGCACCACCGCGAGCAACAGGTCCAGCAGCGGCACGAACAGCACCGCAGCCACCACCAGCAGCGGGGAGAACAGCGCCAGCACCTCGGTGGCGCCGTAGCCGCTGGGGTCGATCTTGCCAGACGCGCTGGTCGACGCGGCCGCCAGCATCAGCCCGATGAGCATCGCTCCGGAGTCGCCCATGAAGATCCGCGCCGGCTGGAAATTGTGCGGCAGGAAACCCAGGCATGCCCCGGCGATCAAGGCAGTGATCAATGTCGGCGGGTAGGCCAGCACACTGCCGCCGGACCTGTGCAGCAGCTGTAGCGTGAACGCCCCGATGGCAACCGCGGCGATCAACCCGATTCCGGCGGCCAGCCCGTCCAGCCCGTCGACGAAGTTCATCGCGTTCATCATCACGACCGCCAGCGCGACGGTGACGAGCACTGCCTGGTCCTGCCCTAGGACGAGCACCGTACCGATCCAGAAGACGATCCACTGCACGCCGTAGAGCACGAGTATCCCGGCGGCGGTGACCTGCCCAGCGAACTTGGTGAGCGAATCCAGCTCGAACCGGTCGTCCAGAGCACCGATCAACATGATGACGCCACCTGCGACCAGCACCCCGACGACGTCACCGGAAAACTCGAAAGACCTGCGCAGCACCGGTAGCTGGTGAGCCAGTAGGACACCGCCGAGGATCCCGCCGTACATCGCCACCCCACCCAGCCGCGGGATCGGGGCGCGGTGCACGTCGCGGGCACGAGGCATCGCCACCGCACCAGTGCGCAGCGCCAGCATCCGCAC
>JALZCN010000181.1 GCA_030863045.1 Actinomycetota bacterium
TCGTTTTTTAGGAGCATCTTGCCCCATCACTAGCGCGTCGCGGGTGACAGGGTCGGTGACCTTTCGTAATCTTCCTCAGACCTTGCGGCGGGTGCCTCCCAAACGGGGCGGCAACGCAGGTCGCCGCCGAATCGACTGCATCGAGTTTTATCGACGAGTCGAGCCGGGGAGCACTTTGTGTGGGTGAATCCGGGGATGCGTTCGCGCTCGCCCTGGTAGGGCTTGCAGCCTGTTCTGGCCCGAACCCGTCAGCTGTACCCGACAGGCGGTTTCAGGGAAGGAGACAGCCGCGACGTGTCGTCGCATCGTCTGAAGCGCGGTGTTCTGAAGCCCGGCGTTCTCCAGCACGGTGTTGTCAAGCGCGGTGTCTCGGCTGCGATGATCTCCGTCACCGTGGCTGCCCTGGTGACATTGACGCCCGTGGCGGCCGCCGCCGACCCGGAACTGCCCGAAGATGCCCCCGACGCCGCAGAGCAGCTTGCCGAACTGAATCGCCAGGCTGAGGTGCTCACCGAAGACTGGCACTACGCCCGGGACCAGATGGAGGCTCGCCGTGCCGACCTGGAACAGGCCAGGGCCGACGCCAGCGCCGCGGCGGCCGCGGCGGAACACGCGAGGGTGGTCCAGGGCCAGTACCGCGGGCACGTCGACAGGCTGACCAACGCCTCCTTCCAAGGCGCCCGACTCAGCCAGCTGTCCGCCCTACTGGTCAGTGGCTCGCCCGAGGACTTCCTGGACCAGATGTCGGCGCTGGACGTGCTCGCAGTGGACAACAAGCAGGCCCTCGATCGGCTCGCCGGCGCTGTCGCGCAAGCTCAACAGGCACAGCAGTCAACCGCCGATGCCGTCGCGCGGGCCGGCCAAGCCGAACGCGACGCGGCGCGGCTTGCGGGCGACCTCACCCGTTCCCGCGCTGAGATGGATCGTAAGATCCAGGTCGTCACCCAGCGCCTTGCGGAGCTGACCCGCGAGGAGCGGGCTGCCTACACCTCCGGCGGTAACATCAACTTCCCGATAAATCTGCCCGGCAGCGGTACTGCGGTGCGAGCGGCGCGCGCCGCGCTGAGCAGACAGGGCTCAACCTACGTCTGGGGTGCCGAGGGCCCGATCACGTTCGACTGCTCAGGGCTGGTGAAGTGGGCTTTCGAGCAGGCCGGAATGTCAGGACTGCCGCATTCATCTCAGGCGCAGGCGCGAATGGGTCGTAGCGTTAGCCGGTCGCAGCTGCAGGCCGGCGATCTCATTGCGCTGTACTCCCCAGTCAGCCACATCGGAATCTACGTTGGTGACGGCTTGTACGTGCACGCGCCGCAGAGCGGTGACGTAGTGAAGGTCGTCATGGTGCCGTGGCACCGAGTCACCGCAATGAGTCGGATCGTCTGAGCGCGCCAGCCAGCTGAACGGGTGTGCTGACGGCTACCCTCCGGCGGTGTCCCGGATCCTGCTGGTGACCAATGACTTCCCTCCGCGGCCTGGGGGGATTCAGGCTTACCTGCACCAGCTGGCTCTGCTGCTGCCTGCAGGGCAGGTCACGGTCTTCGCACCGGACTCGACGGACGCGGCGGCCTTCGATGCGCGGATACCATTGCCGATCGTCCGGTATCCCGGACCCCTCCTACTTCCTACCCCGGCAGTCCTGCGTCGGGCCGCAGACCTGTTGGCAGAGCTGCGTTGCGGAACTGTGTGGTTCGGCGCTGCGGCCCCGTTGGCGCTGTTGGGTCCGGCGTTGCGTCGCGCCGGGGCGGGACGGATCGTGGCCAGCAGCCACGGTCACGAGGTGGGTTGGTCGATGCTACCTCCTGGCCGAGTGGTACTGCGCCGGATCGGCGTAGACGCCGATGTGATCACTGTGGTGAGCCAGTACACCCGCCGCCGGGTGGCCTCAGCGTTCGGCCCCCAGGCCCGTCTTGAACTCCTTTCCCCCGGCGTGGATTGCGCAGTGTTTCAGCCGGATCCCGGCGCGCGGGCGGAGATCCGGCGACGTCACCGGCTGGGAGATGGCCCGGTAGTGCTATGCGTGTCGCGGCTGGTGGCCCGTAAGGGACAGGACACGCTGGTGCGGGCGTTACCGGCAATCCGCCGTCAGGTGTCAGGGGCGACCCTGCTCCTCGTCGGAGACGGGCCCCGCCGGATAGCCCTGTACCGGCTCGCGAAGTCGTGCGGTGTTGCCGACGCCGTGGTGTGCACCGGATCAGTGCCGTGGTCTGAGCTGCCGGCGTACTATGCCGCAGGCGACGTCTTCGCAATGCCCTGCCGGACCCGTGGTCGTGGGCTGGACGTCGAGGGATTCGGCCTGGTGTTTCTCGAGGCCGCCGCGACCGGATTGCCAGTGGTGGTAGGAGACGCCGGCGGCGCGAGGGAGACGGTCCGCGTTGGCGACACCGGAAATCTGGTGAACGGTCGTGACGTGGCGGCGGTGGCCCGAGCGGTCGCCACGCTGCTCGCTGACCCCGAACGCGCCGCGGCGATGGGCCGGCGGGGGCGCCGCTGGATGCTGCAGGAATGGAGTTGGGGGTGCCGCCAGCAGCAGCTTAGCGACCTGCTGCTGGGCGGCTCATGAGCCGTAAAGCTGCTCGATCTCGGCGGCGAACTCCTTGGCTACTACGGCGCGCTTGACTTTGAGGCTGGGGGTGAGTTGGCCACCCTCCTCCGTGAAGTCGACCGGCAAGATCCGAAACTTTCGGATCATCTCGGCCTTCGAGACGGTCTTGTTGGCGTTGTCCACTGCGCGTTGTACCTCGGCTCGAAGGTCGTCATCGTCGGCCAGGTCGCCGGCGCAGCTGCCCGCTGGCTTGCCGTGCGCAGCGTTCCAGGCCGGGAGGGCCTCGGCATCCAGCGTGATCAAGGCGGCGACGAAGGGCTGCTTGTCGCCGACCACCATGCATTGACTGATCAGCCGGTGGGCCCGGATCCGGTCTTCCAGCGCCGCCGGGGAGACGTTCTTGCCACCGGCCGTGACAATGATCTCCTTCTTGC
>JALZCN010000192.1 GCA_030863045.1 Actinomycetota bacterium
CTCTTTAACATCGGTCCCAATCGGGAAAACAGATCCGGCACCCCGATCAGATCACTGAGGATGTAGTACCCGTCCATCCGGATTACCGGCAAAAACTGCATCGCGGTCTCGATGTGTAACAACACGACGGTCACCAGCATCCACGGCGACTCCGTGTGGAGGTACGCCACACTCATCGCCGCGATGAACACCGCGTTGAAATAGACCCCACCCAGATCAGTACGCAGCCGACCAGCCCGCGACAGCCGGTAGGAGTCGGTGACCGTGCTGTACAGCGCCGGCCACACCAGATACAACCCGAACCCCATCTTCCCCGGCCGAGCGCCCCCATACCGACACGCCGCGACATGCCCACATTCATGAAACATCGCCGAGGCCAACACCACCGTCAACACCAGCAACGTCAACGCCGGCTGGTACACCAACGCCAACGCACTGGGCAAAATCTGCGCCAGACCATCCCGGGCGATGGCTGCCACATCCAAGGCCACAAACGCCGCTAATGCGGCGATGATCATCGGTGGCCAGAACATGGGTCGAAAGAACCCAGCGATGCGCCACACCACTCGCTCCGGTACCACTCCCACCCGGAGCTTCAACGCCAACAACGGGTCCGACTTCACCGCCATCTTGGGCGCTGTGTCCGTGTGTCCAGCCGTCGGATCGGCCACCACGATCCCCACCGGAGCTAACCGGTTGTCGATCAAATATGACACCTGTTGCGCCGACACCACGCGACCGAACTCAGCACTCAGCAGACCCGCTACTGCCGCCAGATCCCGCCGACCATCCACCATCGACGCCAACAGAAACAACAACCGAGGCAGCTGGATAACCTGTCCATCACCCCGACGAACAATAAACCTCGGTTCCTTGAAGCCCGATCCCTGATACTCCCCAATTAACTCAACCCCCGGCGCCAACCACGGCACGCCACCTACCACTGTACCGGCGCCCTCAGACTCCACAATCACACGCTCAGTATTGATGAGGCCCCTCCCGACTCGAAACTCTCAGCACCGGCGACTACGAATGGCCAAACTCGACCATGCACCATTGCGGAGGGGTGGCCACGATCGGCCACCCCTCCCTTAGCCAAGGGCACTGCTCGCTTATGTGATGCTCAGCGGCATAGGCTCAACGCCAGACCTTGATGATCTTGACGTGGTCGCCGCCATTACCGCCGTTGGCGTTGCCGCCGTCACCGCCGAAACCGCTGCCAGCGACGTTGGTCTGGTTACCGAACGCGTTGATGTTGAGGGCGTTCACGCCGATGCCGCCATAGCCGTCACCGCCGTTGCCGCCGGTACCACCGTTGCCGCCACGGCCACCGCCGAGGCTGAACACCGACAGGACGGTGCGGGCCGGCAGCAGCTCCACATGCTGCGCGTCGAGCTCCGCAAAGGTCAGTGTGTCTGACATCTAATCTCCTCCTACTGGGAACGTAACCCCCGACCAAGGGACAGAACCTCCGCAGTGGTGTGATCTTCACATCGAGCCGCAGGCCGAGGCCCCACGATCGCGAACACCCCTCCAAAAGACTCACTCATCCGAACACCTGACTTGATCGGCTTGTGAACCTGTCCCGATGATTAATCGCAGTACGTCTTCAGATGTGACCACACCTAAAGAGAATCACCCTGGCGGCCTACTAGGTTCTTACCTGTGGGACCATCTGCATGCACTCCGTCGAAACTAACGCCGTTATGGTCACTCTTCGAAGGCAGACGTCCGCGGCCAGCGCGACACTGCAATGCAAAACAGCTCACCGGCTGATTTCCATCAGCAGGTGCAGGGATGGCTTCAGCGAGCGAATGCCCGCCAGCACCGGGTACTGGGCTGCCGTCCGGCGGATCGCCTCGACGCCGATCGAGCGCGATGCTTGCGCTGCCTCCGGTTCCGCCGATGGTGGGCTGGCGGTCTTGGCAGCGGTTGCCGCGGGATCACTACGTGCGCCTAGACGGCAACGACTACTCAGTGCACCCCTCGGTGATCGGGCGGCGCATCGAGATCACCGCGGACCTGCACCGGGTCCGGGGGTTCTGCGACGGGCGCCTAGTCGCCGACCACGAGCGAGTCTGGGCCAAACACCAAACCATCCGCGACCCTGAGCACCTCACGGCAGCCACAACGTTGCGACGCCAGCGGCTTGAGGTGGTGCGCCCCCCGCCGAGACCGAGGTCGAGACCCGGCGCCTGTCCGACTACGACCGCTGCTCGGTGTCGATGGTGGGGTGGCGTAATGGCCACCAGCACCCGCTCACCAGCCAACCCCGCATCCCGTGACCTGACTGCGAGGTCGCGTTTTTGACCCGGGCACTCAAAGCACCGACCCTGCGCCAGTCCGTCGAGCGGCTCGCCGAACGAGCTCGGGCGGAGTCCTGGACGCATGAGGAGTTCCTGATCGCCTGCCTGCTACCCACCTGGGAGCAACTGGCTGACTCGCGGCCGGAGGTGGTGGCCACGATGCGCCGCTATCTGGAGCAGGTCGCCTGCGTGCTCCGGCCGGGCAGCGTCAAGGGCGCCGACCTCGCGCTGC
>JALZCN010000224.1 GCA_030863045.1 Actinomycetota bacterium
TTTGTACCGTGCCGGTGAGTTGCTCACGGCTGTGGGTGATGCGCTGGCCCAACGGGCCGGTGAGCGTCAGGGCTGAGAAAATCAACGACGTATCCCTTCTCTGATGACCTGCTTGCCTGTCGCGTCCATCTCCAGCTTCCCTCCGCAGCCTCGCGCTGCGTGCCGGTTGCTACCAGTTACCCTTCTCTCACGGGCTGTAAACCTCGGTATTCAAAAAGGACGTACAGCGTTGTGTCACCTGCGCCACAGGTCAGTGGTGGGGTACGGCCAATCGATCTCGTGCTGAGGTATCAGCACACCGCCGCACGCCCTCTTGTGCACAGGACTGACCACGTCCTACGTGCACCGGGAGGAGAAGCGATGGGTTCACAAGCGCGCTGACCTCAGGTGTGCACATCCGGCGGTGTTGCCGACGAGTCTTGCGGAGTTTGCCGCGGGCGCGCGCCGGAGTGGCACTGGCGTCACTCGCAGCCTGGCTGATGCGTTCGACGGGCTGCCGAAACCGTCTGATGTGATCAATACCTGCCTTGACACACCGATCGCCGACCCAGTGATACGAGGAATCATGGAAGCACGAAGGCTTTCCACGCGACAGCCACCAACTGGACAGAAAACGTCGATCAGAAATCGAGAACATCCACTTCCTACAGACGCCGACCTGGGCTTGCTCTGCAGTTTCCAAGAAGATCTCGATGGCGAACAGACCTACGATCAGCTGCGCAAAGGTCTGGTCGCTGCAGGCTTCCGAGCGCCCCTCGCACGCTATCTGATTCGCAGCAGCGAAATACTGCATCGAGTATCTAGAAACCGCTATATCCTACGTCGATACGATTCGTTCCTGTCCTCCGCTGACGGCAGAGACGATCTGGCCAAGTCACATCACCGGGCACTTAGAATGGAGTAGTACACCATGTCCACGCGCATCAAAGCCATCCTGGTCACACTCGCAGTTGCCATCCCTGCGTTCCTGCTCGTTAGGGAATTCTTCCCACCGCCGCCTGGGCCCGGCCCGAGTAGCGGCCAGCTGCCTTTCTTTATTGTCCTCAGCGCCCTTGACTCGCTGCTGCTGGGGGCCGGGATCGCCTTCATCGCGTTCGGCTGGCCCATGGTGCGTCGCGTCGGGCCGGCATCGCGCGCTGGCGCGCTGGCGATATATGTGACGTTGGCGTGGCTGATGGTGTCCTGGTATCCACATATCGGGCTGCACACCAGCGTCTTCGGCAGCAACTTCGCCGGCCTGTTGGTGATCGATTACGTCTTCCACGTGCCGCTGTTCATCGCGCCCCTGGTGCTGATCTGGGCCTTCGCCGGATTACTGGACGACCGGTCCCGCGACATGCCGACAGCTCTCACCGAGGACACGCTGAGTACCCGGTGAGGTTGACTCGCGACGACCCCACCTAACGGTGGGCCAGGCTCAGGCCGCCGCAGCGTCGCGTCCAGTTGCCGCGTTCAGCGCATCAAGGTAGCCGTCGCGGTAACCCGTCTGGTTGGGGTGATACGGCCCGACGAAGGGGGGCACACTAGGACCGTTGACCCACGGGTCAGCCGAGCACACCCCATGGCCGTCGAACCGGCTGCGCACGTCGGCGAAGCTGAATCCTGGTTGCTCGCTGACGGTCTTCTGGATGACGGTGTTAAGCACGTCGGAGCCCTCGTTGAGCCTTTCGCGGCGGGCCAGGTTCGGTGCCAGTGGGTCGTCGCAGGTCGGCGTGAGTTCGAACAGCCGAGGGTAACCCAGCACGATCACTCGGGCGTCCGGCGCGGCACTCCGGATCGCAGCGTAGGTACGGGTCAGCCGGCCCGGCAGCGCGGACCGCGCGAATGCCTCCGCCGCGTCGACCGCGGCGAAGCACGCGCGGTCGCTCTCCGCGAACGTGCAGGTTCCCAGCACGGCCGCAAATCCCACGTCGTTGCCGCCGATGGTGATTGTCACCAGGTCGGTGTTGGTCTGCAGAGCCGAAATCTGGTTCGCGAGCACATCGTCGGTCCTGGCGCCGGAGCAGGCGACGAATCCGAAACTGGCAGGTTGGCTCTGGCCGGCCCACAGCGGCGGGTAGGATAGCGGGCTGCGGCGACAGTCCCCGCTTGCCGGGTCGTAGACGCCGGTGCCGACTCCGGAGGAGTAGGAGTCACCCAGGGCGACGTAGTCCACTGGTCCGTTGACCGGCGGCTGCTGCAAGCGCACATCGCCGGCGTTCAACGCGACGGCGGCGCGGTCCCCTAAGGGCGTGACCTGGCTGGCAGCTGCGGTTGGAGGGGCGGCTGTCACCGCCCCCACGAGTAGCGCCACCACCAGACGTGCCCGGTGGCCCGCGCGCCGCCTCGGGACGTCCCGCCCGACGCGCTTTCCGATGACTACGGTTAGTGGCACCCTTGTCGTCTCCCCCATGACCTGCTCCCAGCCTTCTCGTGTCGATGCACAGCTGCGGATAACCAAAGTTCCAGCTCAGTGGCAGGGGTCGAGAGTCGTTGACGCAGGGATTCGACCGACCGAAGGCACCTTGCGGGCGCAGGATAAGCATCACAGGCTGTGGCTGTCAGTAACCGTCGACGGCGAGTCGCTGATTGCATGCTGGCGGGTCGCAGCTGCGCTGGACGACAGGAGGTCCGCGGCGAGGGCTACGGGGCCGACCAGACCGTGGCGCGAGTGGTCGGGCAGCTCTTCGGCGACCAGGCCAAGCTCGATGGCCAGCGCGGCGCCCTCACCGCCCACGCCGTCGCGCCGACTGTGCTCCTCGCTGTCCGACGCGAGGTGATGCGGGATCTGCTCCTGCCCCGAGGACCGCCCGCACCGTTGCAGCGCGCAGGGCGCAATTCCCGCTGTCTCAGAGGACTTACCATGCAACCGCTATTCGGCTCCGAATGACACTCGACAGACCGTGACAATCGCCATTCCCTTGAGTCGGGCGCTAGGGGTTACGCATCAGGGACCTGAACTTTAGCCCCAGCCACGGCTTGCGACCCAGGCTACGAGCAGACCCTTGCCGATCGCGTTCCAATGGTTCTGGCGCTCCCAGAACACCATGAAGAACGTTGCGGGATCGGCCAAGATATGGCAGTCGACCGGTCGGGTAGATGGCTCTTCGACCGTGAGCGATCCATCGTCGAAACCCAATCGTGCCGGCCGCCTCCCCCGCAGGTGCAGCTGGTAGTTACCTGGAGGCCAGCCGCCTTCTCAGCGTTAACAAACGTCCGAAAGTCGCAACTTTGTAGCACCGGGACGAAGAACTGCCGAATCACCATGGAAGCATGGGCTGACTCGATTCTCCACTTGCGCCGGGCCAGTGGTGGGCCAACACCGGTCAACCGGAGGCCAAACGCGAGAAGGACGTCCGCGATGGCCGATCGGGCGACGCGAACTTCGATGTGTGCACCTACTTCTTGCACGACCTACCACAGCACATCGTCGACCAGGGCGCGCCCCCGACTTGCGTGCGTCGGAATGGCGTTCAGGGTGTCACGGTAGGCCATGAGCACGTCGGGGAACCGGGACCCTGACGGCCAGCCGGCGCGCCGCGGTGTTCAACATTGTGCGCACGACGATCGGATGGACGCGCCGCACGAGCGCCGAGTAGAGGCGCCCGCGCGCGTTGTGCACCTGCACGACGGTGCTCAGGACGACGCGGTCGGTGTCACGCAGCACAGAGACGCGGAAGTCAAGGTGCCCCGCGTCGGTGCCCAGCAGCACCTCATCCGCGGTGCGCGCGACCGGGTCGAATGCCGACATGTCGCCTCTCTCGATACCGACCAGCTCGACCAGCGCGTTGCGCAGCCACAGCAGGCCGACGACCGCCCCGGGTGGGTCATGGAAGACGGCATCGGCCCAGGTCTGCGGATCCGCCGGCATACCAGGTTGGAGCGGTACGGCGTAGGCGTCCGCCCAGTCGACGCGGGGCAGCGCCTCGGCGAGCAGGGCAGTGCGCGGCACTGCACTCTCGCGCGCTCGCACCCCTTCCAGCCCGCGCAGCAGCCGTACCCACAGTGACCAGCGCGGGGAATGCGGCTTATGGAGCCCAAGTGTCACCTCGGCGCGGTCGAACGCGTCTTCGACGGTCGCGTGGTGCAGCCACCGGACGACCAGCGGCCACAGCAGCTCCATGCGGCTGCTCACTCGCCCTTGCGTGACCATCCTCGACCTCCATACGAAGACGTATGGTGGGCTCCATACGCTACCGTATGGTAGTGGCGGTGCGGAAGCGGTTGTCCGCGCAAGACTGGACGGTGGCGGCGCTCGAGGCGATTGCGGTCGGCGGGGTCGCGGCGGTGGCCGTCGAGCCGCTCGCGGCCCGGCTCGGTGCGACCAAGGGTTCGTTCTACTGGCACTTCCCTGGACGCGACGCCTTGCTCGAGGCGGCACTACGGCACTGGGAGCGCGTCGAGACCGAGGACGTCATCGCATGCGTCGAGGGCGAGCCCGACGTCCTGACCCGGCTGCGCACGCTGCTCAGGGTCGCCCTCGGCAGCCACGATGACCGCCCGACCGACCGCGTGGAGCTTGCCCTGCAGCCCACAGTCGACCACCCACTGGTCGCACCCGTGTTGGCGCGGGTGACCCGGCGACGGCTGTCCTACCTCGACGAACAGTTCGTCGCGCTCGGCTTCGACGCCGAGAACGCCCGGCAGCGCAGCCTGCTCGCCTACGCCGCCTACCTCGGGCACGGCCAGCTCGCGCACGCCACTCCGGAAGTGACCCCGAAGGGGACAGCCCTGCAGGCATACGTGGACGCGGTCGTGACGACGTTGGCGACCCGATAAAGCCTTGCTGGGTTTCGCACCGGCCGTCATCGTGACGAGCATGGCTAGGTCGATGCTGCCGGCGGAGGGCGAGCACCTCACGACGGGATGGGAGCCCGATCTCGCGGCCGATGACACCCTCGTCCGGCAGTCCGTGCTGGTGCACGCCTCCTGGCCGGTGCAGGTCGCCCGCGGCGCGGGACGGCCGTGGCGGTCCGGGCCGCAGTGGGCCGGAGGTTGGATAGGTGATCGTGGAGCGCTCACCAACCCGGTTGTCCTGGTCCAGCCGTTGACTCGCCCCGAAGAAACGCTGCGGGACATCGGTGCCCTATTTCCGCCAGTGGTGCCGTACCTGCTGATCAGCGCGTGGCCCACACCGGATCTGCGACCTCACGGACTCGCCCTACTCGGGCACCCTCCGCTCATGGTGCGCTTTCCCAGCCCGCCGCCGGACTCGCCACGTTCAGAGGCTGACGTGCGTGAGGTCAAGGACGCCGACGAGCTGGGTGGCCGAACGAGTGCTCGTCAAGGGTTACCCCATGCCGGAGTTGGAGCCTCTCAAGCCGGGTGACCTGCTGGGCCCGACACTGCTGCAGCCCGATACTCGGGTATGGCTCGCCTGGCTGGATGGGCAACCGGCGGCGGTAGCGGCGGCGCACCAGCACGCCGGGGTCACGCTCGTCGAATACGTCGCGACATTGCCGGAGGCGCGGGGCCGCGGTGCGGGCGCCGCGGTGGCTTGGGCCGCCACCCTCGCCGACCCGGCCGCGCCGGCGGTGCTCATCGCCAGCGACGACGGACGACCCGTATACGAACGACTGGGTTATATCGCTGTGGAACGTTGGACCGTTTGGCTGCGCCCGGAACGGTAGGCATCAGGCGCCTCCTCAATACTCCCGGCTCAGTACGCTTTCGCTCAAGTCCGGCCAGCACGGGCAAACCGGTGTATCCAGCTGGGGCGCGCTTCTGCGGGACGCGTTGCCGCCAACCCGGTACCCGCCGCTGTCCGGATGTCGCACCTGACGCCACCGGTCGGGTGCGTCACGTATCAGGCGACTCTGCCCACCGCTCTTGTCGTCTATCACGCTGGGTACGCAACGCGATGGGGAGAGATATGGGGTATGTCTTCGCTGATGAGTCCGACGTCGAGCGGGCTCGGCTGACCGGGCTTGAGGTGATGTTCGATCCGATCACCACTGACGTGCTAGCGCGGCTGGGCGTCGGGCTGGGCTGGCGCTGCGCCGAGGTGGCCGCCGGAGGCGGATCCATCGCCTGGTGGCTCGCAGACCAGGTCGGCCACACCGGGCAGGTCGTGGCCACCGATGTCGACATTCGCCACCTGACGGCCCTAGAAGCGCCCAACGTCCAAGTGTTGTGTCACGACGTGACAGCGGAGGAGTGCCCCGGGACGCCCTTCGACCTGGTGCACGCGCGGGCGCTGGTCGAACACCTTCCGCACCGCACGAAGGTCCTCGAGCGACTCGCGAGCTGGGTTCGGCCCGGCGGGTGGCTGGTCATCGAGGACTGCGACTGGACCACGCGCTTCCCGGTGACCGCAGCGCCCGTGTTCGAGAAGGCGGTCACCGCAAGCCTGGACTACGTCTGCACAACCTTCGCCTACGACATCGCCTTCGGGCGAACGCTGCCCACGCTGCTCAGCGAGATGGGACTGGTTGATATCGGATGCGAGGCCCGCAGCCGGTTGACGCAGGGCGGCAGTGCCGAGGCGCAGTTCTGGATCCACACTATCGAGCGGGTACAGGACGCCCTGGTCGCCGGCGGGCTGCTTACCGAGGACGAGGCGGTGACTGCCATGGTCGTCCACGAAGACCCGTCATTTGTGACCATGGCGCCGACCCTCGTTTCGGCGTGGGGACGCGTGCTTTGAGCATGCCCCCGCCGTAGAGGCAAACGCTTGCGCTGGAGCCAGCGGATTCAGCGTCCCTCGCGGTGACCCGCACGCCGTAGTCCCGCCACTGCGACCGGCGGTTTCGAGTGTGTGTTGGTGGCTTTCGCGAGCTCAACGGCCCGTTTCCCGCTCGCCGTGCCCATCGTTGCTCTGGTGTGAGCAGCGAGGAGGGCACGCCGGCCACAGTTGGGACACTCGGCGTTGAGCGGCCCCCGTCCCCGGTTCACCCGGGTGGACGGTTACACGTCGACGATGATTGAGCGATCCGGGCCAGCGATCCGCGCGGCCCTACGCACGCATGCACCCGCCGAAGGGTGCGCGCAGTTTGAGGCCGAGTTTCGTTCCGCGCTGGCGCGGGCCGGCGAGGATTTCGACCTCTCGGGGCCGCAAGCTGTGCTGACGCGCTGGCACGCGCTGGCCACGATGGCAGCGAACCCGCCCACTGAGGACGAACGCGAGCAGATCAAGCGCGCGAAGGCCGGCGACTTCACTGGACTCAGCACCCGGGACGAGAACGGGAACTGGGTTCGCCTGTAGATGCCGCGTTACAAGCAGGTCTGGGCAGAATTCCCCCGCGAGCAGTACAACAGCCTTCCCGCTGCCACGCAGCGGCTGATCGACCGCCGTATAGCAGAGCTGCTGCAGGACCCCACTGGCGATCCAGACGCCCGTTACTACCAACCGCATGATGAGTGGAGCATCCCGTTCACGTTCGGCGACGAGGAGGGGTTCATCTACTACGGCGTCGCGGACGAGCCCAGGCGAGTAGTGATCCTTCGCCGCTTGGTCTTCGGCGGGTAAGGACGAGCTCACCGTCAGTGTTCGGACCAGGCACTGCTGCCGGTCGTGACATTCCAGAGACCCGTGGCTGCCCGCCTTGCCAGATTAACGCGAAATCGACGACCTAGCAGCGCCTATCCAAGCCTGGTTCCACAGCATTGCGTACGCCGAGTTCGACAAGAG
>JALZCN010000251.1 GCA_030863045.1 Actinomycetota bacterium
AGTTGCAACGGCGCGAGCCAGCACGCTGGTGGCGATGGCTTTTCACCCGGCCGGTCTACCTCCTCTCGGCGATCATCGCCCTGACATCCCTGCCGGTATTGCCGGTCTCATGGCCGACTCTCGCAAGGCCGGTATCGCAGGCAAGCCTTGGCTGGCCGGAACTGACGGATAGGGTAGCCGGCGCGTACCGCGCACTGCCGCCCGCTACGCGGCACACCACCGCGGTAGTCGCCCATTCGTACTGGGACGCCAGCGGCCTCGACCGGTACGGCCCGGACCGCGGGCTACCGCGTCCTTTTAGCCCGCATCGCAGCTACTGGTACTTCGGCGCACCAGCGCAGAACGCTGATACCGTTCTCTTTGTCGGTTCCGACTTCGCCTACTTGCATCGATATTTCACCGAGGTTCGGCAAATAGCCACAGTGACCAGCCCCGTAACGGGCCCCTTCGTAGGAGCCATCCCGGTCTGGCTGTGCTCCGGCCAGCGGGCGCCGTGGTCACAGCTTTGGCCCCAACTCCACTATCTCTGATGCACTATTCGCGGCTTACCTCGCCCTTGTGTCGCCGTGCCGCGTGCAGTGGGGTGCTTCCCGACCAGCTCCACCTACCCAGTTCATCCCCACGCCACCGGGATGCAAGCAGCGGCCGACACCGCCCTGAAGACCCTCAGTACTGTGAGTCCACCGCCGCGGTCTCGTAGCGCCGAATCTGATGACGCAGCGTAGTGAAGTCTGGTCTTAGGGTAACGACAGCTGGTCGCGCATCGATTACGTCCGGTGCCGGCCCTGGGCGGGTACGGCGGCCAACTGAGGCACCGATTCTCTTGAGAGAGGCATGTCATGGCGGCAGCCGAGACAGTCCCTGAGGTCCATCAACCCGTCTCCCCGGCAGGCAGTGATGCCCTGGAAGGGGAGCCACTCGGCAAGCGGCCGCGGATCACTGTCGCGGCAGTACTGGCGTTCGTCATCGCCATCGCGGCCAACCTCGCTCTCATCGCCATGCTCGCGAGCAGGGATGATCCGGCCTCGATGGTTTCGGCGCAGGCACAGCAGCAGGCATCCCCAGCGCTGCCAGTAGCCCCGCCGAGCCTGCCCACCACCTTCGGGGAGGGCAAGTTCGTCGTCGGCACGGACATCTCCCCGGGCACTTACCAGACCCCCGGGCCGGCCGACGCCCAGTACTGCTACTGGGAACGCTTCAAGGATCCCAGCGGCGCCGCCGACTCGATCATCGCCAACCATGTTGGGCGCGGCCCGGCCACGGTGACCATCGATGCCGGCGACGGCGCTTTCAATACCCGCTGGTGCGGCACCTGGACGAAGGTCAACTGACCCGCGGCGCCTCACCGTCCACGTCGTACACCTCGGTCGCGGGGCTTGCCAATAACAGGTCAGCCATCTTTCGCTTCAGAACAGTCAGCCGGGTCTCCTGTTGCTCGGTCCGTTCCGCCATGCGCGCCAAGGCGATGAACTCCTCACTTACGTATCCCTCCCGGAGGGCCATCGTCACGCTGCGCCCGCGGTAACCGAGCCGGAAGACGAAGCGCTCGCGCGTCGGACCCAGTTCAGGGCGCGCCAACGTGTCGTCGACGACATACCGCCCTTCGGTCACCGCACGAGTGGCCATCTCGAAGGCATCACGAGCCCCCGGACCGGCAAAGGCCGTCTCCACCTGGATTTCGCGTCGCTCCACCAGGCCGCCCGGCTCGAGGAGCGGCAGCGCCCGCTCCATCACCGTCAACGCATGGGCCACGCCACCTGGCGAGCCAGGCCCGTGGTAACGCATGAGGTCGTCGAAGGAATAGGTCAGCGTGCTGCCTTGGTCTGTGACCTCGATCGTGTCGATCATGGAAACTCCTCCCGAGCGCAGTGCCGCGGTTCAGGTCTGCAACGGTACGTGCAGCACCACTGGAATCATCTCTTCCGATGACCCCCTCCAGCCGCTACAGACGTTCGGCCAGGCGATCGGCCACGGCCGTGCGCTGGCGATTCGACGGGGAGATCGCCGCATTCGGGACGACGACAGGGCATCGCGTCGTCGTCGGACGATGGCTGGTGTCACCGTTCGGCCCGTTCAGCGACGCCATGCTCGAAACGCCCAACGGGACCAGACTGTTGATCGCACCCAGCGACGAAATCGCTCGTTTCATCGCCGATACCTACCGCTTCAATTCCATCGAAGTTCAGCCCGTCAAGACGATCCGCCACCCCGGGCGGTTGCAGGTGGTGGCAGGGCAGCTGCGAGCCACGATGACTGTCGGGCGACGAGGTTGGCTCGGACTGCTGCTGCGAGCCGTGCCGCGCACCGTAGCCACCGCCCCCGCCTGGGCAGCTCTGGTTGATCCGCTTGCCCGCACCCTGCTTCCCGGTGTACGCACCCAGGGTGACGCCGGTGGTGGGCGCAGGGAGTGGTACGGAGCCTGGGACCTCCATCCGCTGGTCTCCGCCTCCGCCGGCTGGCGGGGCACAGACCTCGGGACCATAGCCGACGTATGGCCGCCGGTCCGGTTCGGATTCGGGTCGGTGCCCCGCCGACCATCAATCGTTCGCCTGACGACGACGGTGCAGTCTCAGCGGCGCAGAAACAAATGATATGTCGCCATCGAGCGGCGAGCCAGCGGTTTAGAAAGACGATTTGAGTTGCGGCCCGGCCCCACTGGAGAGGGG
>JALZCN010000265.1 GCA_030863045.1 Actinomycetota bacterium
GCGTTTCATCTGCAGGACCGCCAGCGTAGACATTTAGCAGGGTTGGGCCGCTGGTTGTAGCCGGGCGCCGGTGTAGCAGCTGGTAGAGGGTGTCGTGTTGGTCCAGGTCCCACTTGGTGGCGGTGGACAGGTTGGACTGCACGATGGCGATGTCTGCCAGTCCTGGCAGGGTGCGCCAGCAGTCGGCGAGGGTTCGACCAGCTCGCCCAGGACACCGGATTGCCGTATGACACCGACCTGACTGGCCAATACCGATTTCGTCGGGCCTATCTTGACTAACTGGTGCGCGTTTGTGCTATCGGTGGGATCCTCGTCGGTGCAGGCCACCGACGAGTTGAGGAGAGCGAATGAGCGCGCCGGGGAATCCGCGGGACGGCGGCCAATACCCCCCGGCCGGGGGCTACGGGTACGGACGGACCCCGGGGAGCGGCGCATCGCTGGGCCGGCGCCGCAACGGCTTCGGGATCGCCGCACTGGTACTGGGCCTGCTCGCGCTGGTGCTGTCCTGGACCATCATCGGTGGCCTCATCTTCGGCCTACTCGCGCTGATCTTCGGACTGCTCGGTCGGGCCCGAGCCAGACGGGGTGAAGCCACCAACGGTGGCATGTCAGTCGCCGGCGTTGTGCTCGGCATTATCGGGCTGCTCATAGCGATTGGACTGGTGGCGCTCGGAATGTCCGTCTTCAACTCGCCAGCCGGCCAGGACTATCAGCAGTGCATCGAGCAGTCAGGCGGAGATCCGGCACAGATACAGCAGTGCATTTCGGAGTTTGGCCGCAGGGTCGGCGGCGGCTGAGCGGATCGATCCAAATCAGTTGGGAAGGGCGGGCTTAGCTTAGCTGTCCACGCCTCCCCTAGAACGATCCAATCGCAATAGTGGCGTCTCTGGAGGAACCAATGATGTCGACGGGGTCTCCGGGCAAGACCGCGTCGAAACACCGCCGCCGCGTGCCGTCGTAATCCTGACACACTTCCGGACGCCCTGGGGCAGTCCTTATGAGGATTATGCAACAGTGCCCTCCCATGTGTGCGAGTCGGCGTGGTAGCAGCGAAGTCCGTGCCGCCGCGCTATCAGCTGGGCAACGGTCGTCTTGCCTGATCCCGGTGTCCTGCCGATCCACAGGACGGACGACAGCACTCCCACCCAACCTCGTCCTCAATCGGCGATTCTCAACCGCCCAGACCACGTGTCGACCGGGATCCTAGGATCGGGTGGTATTCGATCTCGGCTCGTGGCTCGTGGCGCGCGGCGAGTCGGCCGAGCAAGGCTACAAGCCCGGTGAGCCTGTTCGCCGAGGTTGGACTGGGGCTTGGAGCTCACAAGGAGAGCAGACTCGAACTCGCCGAAATGTATATGCGGACTCTGCTCACGTGGAACCGGCGGATGGGCTATGCGCCCGGCATCGCGCAAACCCTTGGCGAGCTCGGCTTCATCGCGGAGCAGCGCGGCGACGCGGACGCCGCACTGATCTGCATTTGGACGGCCTGGCCGTAGCGCGCGACACCGGTGACCGCCGGGCGGTGGCATTCGCCCTGGAGGGTCTCGCCGGCGCCCACGCCTTCGCTGGCCGTCACAACCACGTTGCCCAGTTGCTTGGAGCCGCAGCCGCCGCCCGGGAATCCGTCGGCGCGCCACTTCCCCTGGCCGAACGCGGCGACGTCGACCGCATCGGTGCTCACGCCCGGGAAGCACTCGGCGAGGACGTCTTCACCACCGAGTTCGACCGCGGCAGGCACGTGAAACCTGACGACTACGCCAGCTTGCTGCTTTCCTTCCCCTCACACTCGGCGTCGCCCAGCGCATCGTCCAAGACAGAGACCCGGAGCGGGTAGCCGTTGAGATCGACTACTACTGGGGAGTGGCTGTCCGAGGGCGTGCAGGGAAGGGCCATGTGGCTACCTCAAGGGGGACAGGTACGGACTGTCTTGGCAGGGCGCACATTATTATCCTGAGCCTGAGATGATCCGCGGGCGGACCCTTAGTCTGACCGTGTGCATCGACTTGGTTACCTGATTTTATATGTTTCCGACTTGACTGCGTCGGTGGCGTTCTATCGTGACGTGGTCGGCCTCGCGCACAAGTTCACCGACGCCGGATACGCCGAGTTTGCCACGGGGGAGGCCCGGTTCGCACTCTACGAACGGCGTCGAGCGGCATGGCTCATCGGAGAAGAGCCGGTGCTCGGCCCTGCCGGCGAAGTGGTGTTCGTGGTCAATGATGTTGATTCGCAGGCGATCCGCCTCACAAGCCTGGGCATCGACATTCTTAGTGGACCCGTGGACCGGCCCTGGGGCCACCGGACTTTGCACATCGCCGACCCCGATGGGTTCGTCGTCGAGCTCGCCCAGCCTATTCCGCGCACCCGTTCCCGCAAACAATGAAGTGAATCGTTCACCGCTGAGTTCTTTGCGGGTTGTTGAGTGATTCACGGATTCCGGAAGTGCACGTCGCCGTGCACCAGCACGGCGCGTTCGTCGTCATGTGCGTCGATGCGGCGCGACGCACACGCCAGCGCATGATCTAGTGCGTGCTCCGAGCACGGACGGTCGAGGTCTTCCCAGGTCGTGGCGATGACGAACATCGTCATCAGCACGATCGCCGATCTCGACGCCACGGTGCCCCACGGCCGTCCGATCGAGGAGGCTGCGCAGGAGACCCAACAGGTCCTCGGTCGCCACGACGGGATCGTGGCCAGCTTGGACGCCATCCGATGACAACAGTCCCGCGGCGCGGGCGGGCGTTCGCTCAGCGGCTTGACCGACGCGGCCTTGAGATGCCCTGTGTCACCCCTGGTTGGGCCGCACGGTCAGCGTTGTGTCCGGTGATGGCCTGCTCCACTCCTTACGGTCGGCGGGCCGCCCTCATTCAAGTCTTGTCGGGTGGGCAGGGGCGGTTGATGCTAGTCGGATGGTCAGCGAGTCAGATCCGCTGGCGATGGGCCGAGCGGCGCTTGCGCAGGCGGCCTGGGCGCAGGCACGCGTCCATTTCGAGGAGGCGGCCGCTACGAGTGATGCCGCTGAGGCGTGGGAGGGACTGAGCTGGGCGGCGTGGTGGCAGGGTGATCAGGACACGACGTTGTCCGCGCGCGAACGCGCCTACCGTGTCTACCGAGGGGCCGGGGATATCTGCGGCGCGGCGCGGATGGCGATGTGGCTGGCTAATGACCATCTCAAATTCCGTGGCGACGACGCGATCGCCTTGGCGTGGGTGGCCCGAGGCCGGGCGCTGGTGAGCAGCCACGAGC
>JALZCN010000278.1 GCA_030863045.1 Actinomycetota bacterium
GCGCCGAGCCGTTCAGCTTGCTCCAGCGCCGCCTCGGCCTCCGCGGCGGTAGCCGGGTCGGGGTGCGCGGCCAGCTCGTCCAGTCGCAGCTGCAGCGCGGTCAACCGGCTGCGTAGCTGATGGGATACATCGCCGACGAGGTGACGTTCCCTGGCGACGAGCTCGGCCAGCGCGGCCGCCGAGGTGTCCAGCAGCTCGGCGACCCGATCAAGCTCCGGAATGCCATGCCTGGCCGGTGCGAGGTGGAAATCGCCGGTGCCCAGCTGGGCGGCTCGGTCGGCGAGATCCTGCAGCGGCCCGGCCAGCCGCCGGGCGGTGACGGTGGCGATGGCTACGCCGATTCCCACCGACAGCCCCACCAGAAGACTGACCAGCGCGACCGCGCGCAGCTGATCGCCCTGGATCCCGCCGGGCACCGCGAGCTGGGCGGTGCGTCCCTGGCTCAGCGGTAGCGACTCCGCCACCGCGCCGGGACCCGGATCAGTACCGAGCACCAAACGACCGGTCCGGGGTGAGTCCACCACCAGCTGCCCGCGGGGTGGCAGCGCCGGCAACACCGAGCGCAGATCCGTCACGACCGAGCTCTGGCCGTCAAGCTGAGCAACCACCTGCTCCAAGCGCGTCCGCAGCTCGGCACGGGTTTCGTGCTCCACGAGCCGCCACGAGGCGTACACCAATGGGCCGCCCAGCACCAGCCCGGTGATCGCCACCGCGATCAGCGTGGCCTGCAGGATCCTCCACCGCACGGCCGAACGCTACGCCGGTTTACGGGTGTTTCTACAGTGCATCGAAGCGGAACCCGACTCCCCGGACGGTGGCGATCCGGCTGCTGCCGATCTTGCGGCGGAGCCATGACATATGCATATCAAGCGTCTTGGAATTCTTGAGCTCCGGGTCTTTCCACACCTCGCGCAGAATCTCCTCGCGGCTGACGACCTGACCGGGCCGGGACAGCAGTACCCGCAGCAGTTCGAATTCCTTGTTAGCCAACGCGATCTCCGCACCATCGATAAGCACCCGCCGGCCCGCGAGGTCCATCCGCACCGCACCGACCTCCAGCGCGTCCGGCACGGTGCGGCGCAACAGAGCACGCACCCTGGCCAACAGCTCGGCCAACCGGAACGGCTTGGCGACGTAGTCATCAGCGCCGGCGTCTAACCCCACAACGAAGTCGACCTCGTCGGTCCGGGCGGTGAGCATCAGCACCGGCACGTCGGGGCGTGCTCGGCGCAGGCGCCGGCACACGTCCAGGCCATCCATCCCCGGCAGCCCGAGGTCGAGCACCAGTAGGTCGACCTCATCCTGATTGGCGCACGCCAGTGCGGTGGGGCCATCACCGACCACGACGACCTCATGGCCTTCCCGCTGCAGGGCGCGGGACAGCGGCACAGCGATGCCGGTGTCGTCCTCGACAAGCAGCACAGTGGGCACACCATCAGACTAGGCCGGACCCACGTGGGCCAACGTGACAGCCTGTGCTGCTATGACTGACCTCGCCTCGGATCTGGCCCTGGCCCTGACCCTGGCCGACACCGCCGACCGGATCACACTGGACCGGGCGGGCGCAGCCGACTTGCGGGTCGACCGCAAACCCGACCGCACCCCGGTCACCGATGCCGATCTGGCCGTCGAAGACGCGATCCGCACGATGCTGCAGGAGCAGCGGCCGCAGGACCTGGTGCTCGGCGAGGAGCGCGGCGGACCGTCCCGCGCCGGCGCAGTCCACGACGCCCGCCGAATCTGGTTGTTGGATCCGATCGATGGGACCAAGAACTTCCTCCGCGGTGTGCCGGTCTGGGCGACTCTCGTCGCGCTTGTGGAGCGCGGCAGGCCGGTGGTTGGCGTGATCAGCGCGCCGGCGCTGCCGCGACGCTGGTGGGCTGCCGCCGGAGCGGGCGCCCATACCCAAGATGCGCACGGGAGAACTCGAGCCATCACGGTGTCTAGGGTCGGCGAACTGGCCGATGCCTACATCTCCACCACCCACTTGGGCAGTTGGGCGACGCATCGCCGCCGGGAGTCCTACCTTTCGCTGGTCGATGCAACGTGGGAGAACCGGGCCTTCGGCGATTTCTGGCAGCACTGCCTGGTCGCCGAAGGGGCGATCGACGTGGCGGCCGAGCCGGTGGTCAGCCCGTGGGACGTGGCCGCCGCGCAGGTGCTGGTTGAGCAGGCCGGTGGCCGGTTCACCGACCTTCGCGGGGTCGCTCGATATGACGGTGGCACGGCGCTGTCGTCCAACGGACTGCTGCACGACGCCGCGTTGACCCTGCTGCAGTGATGGCTACAGGTGCATGCGCACCCGTTGCAGGCGCTCGCGCCACCAGTTCGACCGTTGGGGGTCGGTGGGTTGGTGTGCCTTCAACAGCGCCGGCTGGGGCGTGGCCGGTGCGCATTTCACAGGTAGGTAGCCCTTGGAGGGCCGCAACGCGTCGGGTCCGGCGACCACGTCGCCGCACAGCAGCGGCAGCGTGCCGAGACCGCAGGCGAAGTCCAGTTGGGGCAGCGCCCCGGCGAGGGCGACCTGAGCGGCCAGGCCGACACTGGTTTCCAGCGCGGAGGAGACCACGCAGGGCAGCCCGGCAGCCGCTGCAACCTGCAGGGAACGGTGGACACCTCCCAGCGGACTGCACTTGATCACCGCGACGTCGGCCGCGCCTGCGACGGCGACCCGCAGCGGATCCCCGGCACGGCGGATCGACTCATCCGCCGCGATACGGACCTCAACGCGGCGGCGGACGGCGGCGAGTTCGGCAATGGTCCAGCAGGGCTGCTCGACGTACTCCAAGCCCCCTGCCGCCTTATCCAGTTCGCTGATGTGCTTGACGGCGGTATCGACGTCCCAGGCCCCATTGGCGTCCACCCGGATCGCCCCGTGCGCGCCGAGCGCATCCCGGACCGCCTCAACCCGGGCGAGATCCTCGGCCAGCGACTCGGGATGATCGGCGACCTTGACCTTGGCGGTACGGCAACCGGACTTCGCGGTGATCTCGTGCGCATGCTGCGGTGCCACCGCTGGGATCGTGCAGTTGATCGGGATACGTTCCCGCACCGGCTCGGGCCAGCCCCCAGTTGCCTGCTCAACCGCAGTGGCCAGCCAGGGTGCCGACTCCCGGTCTCCGTACTCCGGGAACGGACAGAACTCACCCCATCCAGCGGGGCCTTCGATAAGCATCCCTTCGCGGACGGTGATTCCCCGAAACCGGGTCGTCATCGGGATGGCGTAGATGTGGGCGCCGTCGAAGTCGATCTCGCTTGCCATCGGAAAGTGTCGCACACACGTCATTCCCCGCGCGTCGAGCCAGCCCTGAGCCTGAACTACGGCCGCGAGCACCCGATCCGTTGAAGCTCTTGCCCGCGCGGCGAACAACGGGTATCGATATGCGCATGCGGCGTGTCCTGCTCGAGCAGTTCTGGCCGAGCCGCCGTATGAACGCTTTCGATCAGTTCTGTACCTAGGCCGCGCGTCGGTGCATGACCTCCCCCGCCTCGCGCGGCCGATCCCCGGTGCCCGAGTCCCCCCGTACACCAGGAGAGTCCGTGTCCGTCACCGATGAACTGCTCGCCAACAACGCCCGTTACGCCGAATCCTTTTCCGGCCCACTGCCACTGCCGCCCGCCAAGCATGTCGCCGTCGTGGCGTGCATGGACGCCCGCCTGGACGTCTACCGCATCCTGGGCCTGAACGAGGGCGAGGCACACGTCATCCGCAACGCCGGAGGCGTGATCACCGACGACGAGATCCGCTCACTAGCCATCAGCCAGCGGCTGCTCGGCACCCAAGAGATCATTCTGATCCACCACACCGACTGCGGAATGCTCACCTTCACCGACGACCAGTTCAAGAAGTCGATCCAGGACGAGACCGGCATCAAGCCGCAGTGGGCCGCTGAGGCCTTCCCGGACCTCGACGAGGACGTCCGGCAGTCCATCGCGCGGATCAAAGCCAGCCCGTTCGTCCCGCACAAGGACCACATCCGTGGGTTCATCTTCGACGTAGCGACCGGCAAGCTCAACGAGGTCGTGTGAGCCCGGGGGTTAGGCTCTTCAAGGACTAGCACCCGGTTCGGGATGTCTCCAATGATGGCCAACCCCCGCCGACACGCCGCGGGGGTTGGCCATCATTACGAGCAGTGTTCAGGGGGTTGGTAGTCCTTGAAGAGCCCCCAACCGCTCAGCGGCTCAGTGCTTGGACCACCCGGGATGGGGAGGGTCTGCCGAGCTGACCGGCCATCCAGACGCTGGTCCGCACCAAGGCGTCGAGATCCACCCCGTGCTCGATACCCAGCCCGTTCAGCATCCACACCAGGTCCTCGGTGGCCAGGTTGCCGGTGGCCGACTGGGCGTAGGGGCAGCCGCCCAGCCCACCGGCCGAGGCGTCCACACAGGTGACCCCGCAGCGCAGGGCGGCAAGAGTGTTGGCCAACGCTTGGCCATAGGTGTCGTGGAAGTGCACCGCGAGGGTGTCGGTCCGGACGCCGGCGCGGTTGAAGCCATGCAGCAATGCGACAACATGACCGGGGGTGGCCACCCCGATGGTGTCCCCCAGGGAGAGCTGGTCGCAACCCAGATCCAGCAGCCTGCGCCCGGCACCGACGACCTGGTCGATCGGCACGGCGCCCTCCCACGGATCCCCAAAGCACATCGAGAGGTACCCGCGCACCCGCAACCCGCCCGCCTTGGCCCGGCGCAGCACCGGCGAGAACATCGTGAACTGCGCGTCGAAATCCCGGTTGAGGTTGCACCGCGCGAAGCTGGCCGTGGCGGAGGCGAAGATAGCGATCTCGGTGACGCCTGCCGCCAGCGCTCGATCCAATCCCCGCTCGTTGGGCACCAGTACGGGGTAACGCACCCCCTCGCGTGGGGCGAGCAGCCCGAGCAGCTCCGTGGCGTCGGCCAGCTGCGGCACCCAGCGCGGGTGCACGAAGCTGGTCGCCTCCACAACCCGCAGCCCAGCGCGCGCCAAGCGATCCAGGAACTCGGCCTTGATCTCGACGCCGATCACCATGGGCTCGTTCTGCAGACCGTCACGTGCCCCGACCTCCCAGATCGTCACTCGCTCGGGCAGCTGACCATCCGGGTGCCGGTCGGGCAAGCCGACGTTTCGGGTGGTCATCGGTGCGCCGACCCTGCATCCGTCTCGTAGTTGAGCAGCGAGTGCACCCGCTCGACCTGCGGAATGTCGTCGAACTCCAGTGGCTCATCAGAAGCCGACTCAATGATCAGCGTGCCGCAGCCTAAGATCCGATCGATGATGGAATGCCGGAACTGCACACTGTTGATCCGGCTGAGCGGGATATCGATGCCTGAGCGGGTCAGGATGCCCTCGCGGACCAGCACCCGCCGGTTGGTCAGCACGAAATGCGTGGTGCGCCAGCGCAGCAGCGGTGTCAAGGTCAACCACAGCACGCCGACGCCGCCGAGTACAGCCAACCCGATCCACCCGTAGAGCTGCCAAGACAGCCCAGCGACCAACGCGGCGACGTAAGAGCCGAGCGTCACGATAAATAGGAAGACCAGTACCGGCACCACCAGCATCTTCCAATGCGGGTGCTTGTGCAGCACTACCCGCTCGCCGTCTACGAGCAGGTCATCTGGATAGGGCACGGCTCCTCCTCGTCCACCGCTGATCACGGTACGCGCGCAGGCGAGGCGCTGAGCCGATTCAGGCAGGCGGCGTGCCGGGATCATCGCGGTGAGATGCCAGACCGCTGTGGCTCTACCCCATGCTCTTGGAGCCGTCCAGGGATTCGCGGATGATGTCGGCGTGGCCGGCGTGCTGGGCGGTCTCGGCGATGACATGCAGCACGGTTCGGCGCGCCGACCACCGAGCGCCCGGCTCGAACCAGGGGGCTTGTGGCAGTGGGTGGGAGCTGTCCAGGTCGGGCACAGTGGCGACAATCTCATCGGTCCTGCGCGCCACCTGCTCGTACCGCTCCAGTAGCCCGGTCAGTGTCTCCCCGGCCAGCATGCGGAACTCCTCGCCCCAGGCATCGACGCTCCAGTCGTCGGCCGCTCCGCTGCCAAACGCCTTGGGGCCGCGGAGAACGAAGTCCATCCACTTCTGCTCAGTGTTCGCGACGTGCTTGATCAGGCCACCCAGGCACAACTCACTCGCGGTGGTGCGTTGGGCGGCCTGCTCGTCGGTCAGATCACGGACCGTGAAGCGCAATAAGTACCGGTGCTTGGCCAATGTTTCCAGGAGGTCCGTTCGCTCGGGTGTCACGGCGATCTTGCCGGTGGGAGTCACGGTATCCGCCTTCCCATAGGTGGTGGTTGGGGTATCCGTCGCGGACGACGGTACGTCCCATAGCGGACAATCTGTCTTTAGTTGGGCGGTCAGTCGTGGCCAGGGCCAGCGGCGAGCATCGCGCCACCCGGGCTGCCTCGATGCGGTGCGCGCGCCAAGTCGGCGGGCAGTGCCCGCTGTCAGGATCCCGGTGTGACGGACGTCAGACCCGGGCAGGGCGAACATGCGTTACCTCACCGACTGACAGCGCCCGTCGCCGCCCGTCCGACAACACCACCAGCCGGCCCTCGGTGTCGATGTCCACCGCGGTGCCCACCAATGTGGGCTGCCGCGGTAGCGCCACGCTGACCTGCTGACCCAGAGTCGCACAACGTTGGCGGTAGACGTCTCGAAGACCGCAGCCGACCGGGTCACCCCCGTGCTGGCACCACTGCTTCAGCTCACCGTCCAGGGTGCGCAGCAGGGCACGCAGCAGCGGATCGCGGTCGGTGCACGCAGCCTGCTCGATGGCCAGCGAGGTCGCGTCCGGTACGGGCAGCTCATCCGGTCGCAGCGTCACGTTGAGTCCGATGCCCACCACCACGGCGGAGCTGTCCGCAACCACCTCGGCGAGGATCCCGCCCGCCTTGCGCTGTTGATCGCCCAAGAGTAGGTCGTTGGGCCATTTCAGCGCCGTTGGCAGTTCTCCCAGGATGCTGACGGTCCGGCACAGCGCTACCCCCACTAGCAGCGGAAGCCAGTTCCAGCGGTCTTGCGGCACCTCGGTGGGCCGCAGCAGCACGGACAACGCCAGCCCCGAACGAGCGGGGCTGACCCAGCGACGTGCGGCCCGACCGCGCCCATCGGTCTGGTGCTCAGCGATCAGCACGGTGCGATCCGGCGCGCCTTGCCGGGCCGCGGCGACCAGCGCGGTGTTCGTCGAAGGCACCGACGCAACGACGTCCAGCGCGGCGAAGGGTCCGACCGGCGCCATCAGCACTCGCCGTAGCTCAGCCGCACGTAGGGGCGGTCGCTCAAGATCGGACCACATGATCCCAACGCTACCTCTAGGGTCGGCAGCCATGGAGCCGGACGTCCACACCACCGCGGGAAAGCTCGCCGATCTACGGCGCCGCAATGACGAGGCGGCGCACGCGGAGTCGACCCGCGCGGCGCCGCGTCAGCACGCCAAGGGCCGCAAGACAGCCCGCGAACGGATCGATGTGCTGCTGGACGCGGGATCGTTCATCGAGCTCGACAAGCTGGCTCGGCACCGCTGCACCAACTTCAGCCAGGACGCCAACCGGCCCTACGGCGACGGCGTGGTCACCGGCTACGGCACTGTCGACAACCGGCCGGTGTGCGTGTTCAGCCAGGACGCGAGCGTCTTTGGTGGCAGCCTCGGTGAGGTGTACGGCGAGAAGATCGTCAAGGTGATGGATCTGGCGATGAAGACCGGGTGCCCCGTCGTCGGCCTGAACGACTCCGGCGGCGCCCGCATCCAGGAGGGTGTCGTCTCGCTCGGCCTGTACGGGGAGATCTTCTTCCGCAACGTGCGCGCCAGCGGCGTCATCCCACAGATCTCGATCGTGATGGGCC
>JALZCN010000288.1 GCA_030863045.1 Actinomycetota bacterium
GATCTACCCACGGCTGGTATCTGTTGTGCACCTCAAGTCCGACACGGCAATGGAATCTTTCGATGTCGGCGAGCGGCGTAGACGCTCCCGGGACGCTCGGGGCGATCTTGGACACTGCCACCTCCGAGATGGCAGCAGAGTCGGTTCCCTCACCGTCCCGCTCACGGTACGACCCCACAGCCGCCTTGACCTCTACCCCAACTCGCTACGCCTGCTCATGCGTCACTGAGCGGTCAGCGTCCGCAACGGCAAGGGCAATGTCTATTACGAGGTGCTGCTGTGCCACGCAGCCCGCACGTGCGGTTCCTCAACCGGTTGGGAAGTCGGCCGCTGATGTTCGGCTGAGTCGTTGACACGGTGACTTGCGAGGACGCCGTCAGTCGCTGCGCTGTTTGAGGCGAATGGAACCCCTGGTGTATCCATCCCGCGGCGGCATTGGCCGAGAATCCGGCCGCGATCCACTGCGTGGCCAGGGCCACAGGGTGCATTTCAACCTTGGTGGCATCGTCTCGTACGAGATGCGCAAGTTTGATCAGCTCAGCATTTGTGCACACGTAACCAATTCGATGGCGATGCTGCGTCCCGGGGTCCGCAAAAAAGTCCTGAAACAGGTGCAGCCCACGTTCGGCCAGCAGTTCCCGGGCCAGGGCGTGGGGCTCCGGTTGCGAGATCGGCACGCTCGAGGTGATCCAATCCCCGATTGTCCCGGACGCCGTGCCACCGTCAAGCCGGTGCAACTCCAAGGTCCAGAAGGTTCCTACCGAGCGGCACCACGCCGCGACCAGCACGGGCGCTACCGCAGCCCCGTGGTCGAAAGTTGATCGCTCGAGTGCATGCGTCCGACCAGTTATCGTCACTTCGCTGCCTGTCATCGTGACTCCTGGTGGGCCTCCCTGGCTGGGAGGTGGCCTAGGGGCGCTGCGGGGACTCGCGCGGATCGTTCCTCGGGAACTCGCCCGGCTCAATCCGGTCATCGCCGCGGGACTCGAATTCCGTTGCCGTCTGCAGTGGTCAGTTTGGTTATCCGGCGGCGGGGATGTCACGCACGTCGCCTGGCACCCCCGCCGCGGCAAGAGCTGGACTGTTTGTGAGGGCGAGCGTTAGGCGTTGATCTGCTTGGGTGCGCCGCCCCCCGTGATCTCAATCTTGCGGGGTTTGGCCTTTTCGGCGATGGGGATGCGCAGGGTCAGCACTCCGGCGTCGTAGCTGGCCTCAACATGGTCGGCATCCAGTGTGTCGCCGAGGAACAGCTGCCGGCTGAACACTCCACGAGGCCGCTCGGCGACCTGCAGTTCGACGTCCTCGCCGTATGTGTGGGTGCGCTCGGCCTTGACGGTGAGTACGTTGCGCTCGACGTTGAGGTCAACCGAGGACGGATCCACCCCGGGCAGGTCAAAGCTCACCACGAACTGTTCCCCGTCGCGGTAGGCGTCCATGGGCATCACCGCAGGACGTGACCAGGTGCCGTTCTGGCCGAACAGCTGCTGGGTGAGCCGGTCCAGCTCCCGGAACGGGTCGGTACGCATCAGCATCGAGGGTCTCTCCCTTCCTGAGCGTCGTCGCGACGCGGTCGGTAGCACCACTGTTGTGGTGCCTAAGTAATAACGCTACCTGCCGAGCGTGTCAAGCTCTAGGCGAGAATGAAACCTTCTTGCTAGGCATCAGCTCAGCTCACTCAGCTACGCCTGGTCTGCCGGTCGACTCGCGGGGAGTTGGCGGTGCTCACTCTCTCCGCTCACCCTCTGGCCCTACCTCCGCCGCTTGTATCCACGATCAAGATACTTGGCGCAGCGCTTCGCAGGGGTAGACAACCTCTGCCGGGGACAATAGGATTGTGGGGCAGAAAGCATGATGTTGTTTCCTTCGTGAGGAGGTGTGGCCGCGAACTGTGAGATTTGGTGGCGGTGCGTTGCCCTCCCGCCCCGCGACCACAAGTCCGAGATTTACCGGACCAGCTGGCGGTAACCCGTGGGGTTCCGCCACATCAGGAGAGCGTTCTCGTCCCGGGCTAGCAACGCCGGGATGGCATCTGAACAACACGAGGCCCTGGCCGCCGCGAGCCGGCACGGTGGCCAGGGCCCACTATTCGTGATTTCGGAGGCGAGGTGGCACCACCGCGGGGCATCGACGACAAGCTCGACGACCAGGACTATCCGGCCTACACGATGGGCCTGGCTGCAGATCTGCTGGGCGTGCAACCGGCCTTCCTGCGCAGCCTGGACGCTGCCGGGCTGCTGACTCCGGATCGCTCCGCCGGCGGGCAACGCCGCTACAGCCGCAGCGAACTTAACCTGGCGATCCGGGTTCGTGAACTGCTCGACCAGAACATGCCACTCGCCGCTGCCATCCGCATCGTCAGCCTGGAACACCAACTCGCCGCAGCCCAGCAGCGCCTCGCCCACTTGGAACAAACCACCGACCAGCCCCACGGTGATCCAGCCGACCCGGACCGGGCAGCGCACTGACGGACTGCCACCTGCGGTGCTAACCGGACAACGGTGATCGCTGCGCGGCCCATTACCAGCCCGGCGTTAAGGTCGACCCGGTCAGATTTGATGGCCTCCTGGAGCCAACGCAGGTCAGCATGCCATCAACGAGTTAGAGGTACTTCTCGGCGAAGTAGTCCGCGATGTGGTTGTTGTTGTATTTCGGGATTTGAAGGTAACCGGCCTTTTCGAACAGCGCGCGGCTGTGCTTCTGCTTCGGGCCCGCGTCGAGCCGCGCGCGCTCGTAGCCTAGTTGGCGGCCCGCTTGTTCCAGTGCCGTCAGCAGCGCCCGACCAACTCCACGCGAGCGTGCGTCCGGTACCACGTACATCCGCTTGATCTCGCAGATTCCCTCCTGCAGGCGACGCAGACCGCCGATCGCGATCGGGCGCTTGTCCTCGTAACCGACGAGGAAGATGCCTTCGGGCGGCATCATCTCTTCCGGGGTCGTCACCGAGCCTGGACGGACGGTCCGGCCCGGGTACTGCGCGTTGAAAAGATCGTTGAGCTCGCGCACCAGCTCACGGCCGGGCGATTCGTCAGACCGGCCGGGACGGAACTGAACTGCCATGTCGGTATCGTCGCGCACCACGATAGTCTATGGC
>JALZCN010000294.1 GCA_030863045.1 Actinomycetota bacterium
CGAGCACCACCGGAAAGGCCGCGACAAGACCAAGCGAGATCGCTACAACGACCAAGGCGGCGACGGTGAGCAGCAATGCAGAGGCCCGCAACCGGAGGAACCCGCGCGTGTCCTGTTCGTTGTAGGCCAGGTTCACGCCACGGATTAGGGCCATGATTCCGTTGGAGACACTCCACAGCACGCCCAGCACGCTAAGCACCAGTCCCAGGGTCAACCCCCCGCGGCCCAACTGAGTTGCCTTGCGCAGCTGATCCACCACCAGATCACCGGCGGCGCCGGGTAACGTGCTGACCACCGGAGCGAGCTGGGCAGACACCTGCTCGGGGTCGGCGACCAGCGCGTAGACGCTGACCAAGGCGATGATCGCTGGGAAGGTTGCGAGCATTGCGTAGAAGGCAACCCCGGCGGCAATCAACGGCAGCTGGTCGTCGCGGACCTGAACCAACACCCGCCTAGCAACATCCTGCCAGCCGGCGGCAGGAATCCGCGACGGCCATCGGGCGCGACGCCCGTAGCGGTCCTCGTTCACGGTCGGCTCCTAACCCCATTCTTCGATCTCCAAAGGGTTCGCTGCGGCTGGGCCCGTGGTAGGAGTGTTGCTGCCGCGCGCGTACATCTACTCCACCGCGCCATGCCGCGGTGCTGGCGGCTTGCTGCCGATGCCCGGAGCTGCCGACGGGGGACCACATCGGGGCCGTGACCAACACCCCGAAGTTACTGCGCTCCTGGCCTGCCTGTAACAGCACGGGCCAGGCTGCCGTGGTGATCTACTCCGAGGCAGCACGCCCACAACGACAGTGACTACCCGGAATAGCTCGACGCGGCGACCCGGTGCTCGGCCCGCGGGCGGGCTCCGAGGCCGCCTTTACCAGCCTCGCGACATCCGGGCCCCAGACCGACGGGGTGCTCTGGGTGGGTCCGTTGAATTCCAACCGGTTATCGAGCAGCCTGGTGGAGCGGCGCGACGCCGGCACTCCCGAGGCCGAGCCGTGTACGCCAGCGGGCTGGTGGTCAGGTTCGCCAGCGACCCTGCGGACCTGGCGCAGCCGCCCACCCCCTAGATCCCGCTGCGGGTGCCGTACCTGCAGCACGTATCAGACCCCGTCGTCTGGTGTCGTCCGACATGATCGACGCTGACGAACACGGCTACGATCCAGAGGGGTTGGGAGGGGAGAAGGTAGCTGCGTGCAGATCGGTGGCATCACCCCCAACGTGCTGGACGCCGTGCTATTGGTGTTGTTGGTCTATGTGTTGTTCCGAGGCTGGCGGCAAGGCGCGGTGTCGCAGATCGCCGCGTTCGGTGGTTTGGTGCTCGGGCTGCTCGCGGGGATGTTGGTGGCGCCTCTGATCGGTGGCTTGTTCGTCGACGAGCCGGGGCGGGGTCTCGCGCTCCTGACACTCGCCCTGCTCTTCATGGCGATGCTGATCGGCCAGGGCATCGGCGTACGCATCGGCTTACGCCTGCACGGTGCCGTGCACCGCGCAGGGGTGGGCACCGTGGACAGGGTCGCGGGTGTGGGGGTCGGCGCGCTGGGCCTGGTGCTCGTTGTCTGGCTGCTGTCAAGTGTGCTGGCGCAGGGCCCGTTCCCCGGTCTGGCGCAGCAGGTCCGCGGCTCGCAGGCGGTCCAGGCCCTCGACGCTGCACTGCCTCCGCTCCCGGACGTCGCCGGCCGGATCACCGGCTACCTTGACGATCAGGGCTTCCCCCAAGTATTCGCGGGCCTCAACCGTGGGATCACAGCATCACCTGTGCCACCCACCGCCAGCGAAGCGGTGCAGGCAGCGGCGGCCGCCGGGCAACCGAGTACGGTGCAGATCCTCGGGCTGGGCTGTGGTGCCAAGATCGGTGCCGGGTCCGGATTCGTCACCCAACCCGGGTTCATCGTCACCAACGCCCACGTGATCGCCGGCTTTGACCGGTTGCGCGTGCGGGACACCGTCGGCGAGCATTCGGCTGTGGCGATCCACGTCGATCCCGCTCTCGACATCGCCGTGCTGTCCACCCCGGACGTGCAGGCGCCCGCGGTCGGCTGGACCAATGCCCCGGCCACCCGCGGCACTGAGGGGGTGACCCTGGGGTTCCCCGGTGCGCAGTCGCAGATGGTGGTGCGGCCGGCGACCGTGCGGGCCCGGGTCCAGGCTGTGGGACGCGACATCTACGGTGAGGGCAGCGCGCGGCGCGAGATCCTTGCCCTCGACGTTTCCTTGGAGCAGGGGGACTCTGGTGGGCCGTTCGTCACCAGCGCCGGCCTGGTCGGCGGTGTCGTGTTCGCCGGCGACCCTGGGGACCGCGCCAGCGGCTACGCCCTCACCGCTGAACAGGTCCGTCCGGGTATTGAGGCCGCGATCGCCCGTAACCAGGAGGTCGGCGTCGGCGCCTGCCGCTTCTGATCCTTCCAACCCTGGCACGCCACTGCCACGAGCCGGCGACCGACCACCCTTTCCGACCGGCTGCACTACGCGCCTTGACGTCCGCGTTGGCCATGACTCATCTTGCTGCACCCCGCCACCGGCTGACCTGTCAAAAGCGGTGATACCGACATCCCAGCGGCGACCACCGCCCACGGCACCACCCCAGCACCCACACAGACCACCCCCGATGTCGCACCTGGGCAGCACGGGGTCAATTCAGTCCAGGTCCTCGCCGTCGTGCACCGCAACCCACAGCCCTTCCGCGTGGCCGGGTTAGCCGCCGGTGGGAAAGATCCACCGGCTTGGCCGCGCAGGCGCTGCAGACTGAGACCGTTGCGGTCGCCCGTGCGGGCCTGCCACTCGCCGTTTACCGTCCGAGAGCACCCAGCGGTTCCACCGGCGCCTCTCGCGGCCGAAGTGCCCATCCGCCAGGATCACCGGCCGGCGCAGGTGGTCCCCGAAGATTCCGCCGACCACCACCAGCACCAGACAACTAACAGCGACGAGGAACTGGTACGCAACGCCGACGCGGCCCGGCCGGGCACACCGATCACCCAGGTCAGCGGCGCAGACCGACTTCTGGAACCCCACAGGGACTGGACACCCGACGCTGCACCGTCACCGCGTCGCCCGTTTCTCTCCTTTGGCACCATGCCAACAGCGCGGTCGCCCGGCGTGATACCCAGGGCCTAAGTTGGCCGCTGGGCAGAGCTTGTCCTCCACTCACTCGCGATTTCGGCGGGAGCCGCCCTCCAGTCAGGGCATGATCGACATGGTCGGGCGTCAGGGCAGCACGGCCACGGCGCGGACCGGGAAGCTGCCCACGCCACGGACCGGGGCGGGTAGCGCGGTCAGCCGGGCACCTTGGTCGGGCAGCTGGTTAAGGTTGGTCAGGTGCTCGATCAACGGGATGCCGTTGCCCAGCATCGTGTCGTGCACCGGCCGGTTGGGGTCTTCAACGTTGTCGACGTTCAGCGCGTCCACACCCAGCAATGCGACGTTCGCCTCGACCATCGCCTCGGCGAAACCCCGTGTCAGATAAGGGCTTCCGGACAGGTACGCCGGAGCCCCCCAATGCCGTGACCAGCCAGTGTGTACCAGCACTGCTTTGCCCCACAGCTCGTCCGCCTTGTCTAGCACCTCTGGACCGATCGTGGTACGACCGCTGGCGCGGATGACCACGACCGGCATGTGCACCAAGCGTTCCAAGGGCAGCTGCGCGACGTCGGCGCCGTCGGCATGGAAGTGGTAGGGCGCATCGACGTACGTGCCGGTGTTGACCACCATCTCGATGCGGCCGATGTGGAACGATACCCCGTTGCCCAGCCGCTGCGCCGACTCCTGGCGGGAGGTGTACGTCGAGATCATCGGCCCGGGTAACCCGGGATAGGTGGTCATCTCATGCTCGATCGGATGGCTTAGATCCACGTACCGCGAAACCATGCCCTCGATTGTCGCGGGGGCGTTGGGCCGCCGAACAGCGCCTCGACGCGCGAAGCAGCGGTTGTATCGGGCATGGCCTGTAGTACCTGAGTGGCGGTGTCGCGTGGCGGTAAGTGCCCAAGGTCGCGCCTAGGCCAGTAAATCGAAGGCGCAGCTCCCACATCTGGAGGCGGAGCTCCATCTGGCGAGGTCAGTGGAGCACCCTGCGCCCCGCGATGAGGCGGTAAGCACCAAGAAGGATCAGTGACCCGACGATGGCCCAGATCCAGGTTGCCCAACTGAAGAAGCCCTCGTTCGGGCTGAACCCGAGGGCTCGGCCCAGGAAACCGCCCAAAATTGCGCCGACGATTCCGATCAGCATGGTAACAAACATCCCACCTGGGTCTTTACCTGGCATGATCAACTTAGCGATGGCACCAGCGATCACGCCCAACAGAATCCACGAGATAATCCACATGCTCCCACTCCTTCCGTGTCCCACCACAGCATTGTGGTCCGATTTGGGCTAGCTTGCACGGGAACCTGCCGGTACACGACCGGAATCATCCGATTCGTAAGGTGCGCGCAAGGTTACTGTTCGCGCGACCGGGAATCTGTACGAGGCCGGCCCGGACGGAAGCTCGGATTCCACGGATGTAAAGGACCACTCGTGAAGCAGACCACGAAAGCCGCTCGGGGCGCGGCCCTGTGC
>JALZCN010000324.1 GCA_030863045.1 Actinomycetota bacterium
GATCTACACGTCGTGATCGTGTTGTGCGGCGTACTCGAAGAGATTGTCGTCGGTCACGCACGTCGCCACGGCACCTCACGTGCGGAGGGAGTGACGCCGCGACTTCGCGTTGCAAAACAGCACTATTCCGAAAGAAGCTGACGGCTTCTTCCCCTGGAAAGGAGAAAATGACATCGTGCGTAAGACCAGATTTTTGACTTCGCTTGCAGCGAAAGCCCTGGTGGTTGCTGCCGTCGCCGGAGGAAGCCTCCTCACCGGTGGAGTAGCCAACGCCCAGACACCCGGGGGTTCCGAGGACACCGGCACGATCGGCGTGGGCGGCGCGGGTGGCCTCGACCTGGACGGACTCCTCGGCCCCATCCTGGGCAGCGGCCAGGGTGGCACGAGTGGCCCGGCTAGGGCAGACCGGACCTTGACGGATTGGGCTCCTGACCGCAGCTGAGGGTTCCCGAGTGAGCGGGAACCGGTGCGCACGCACGGGTTCCCACTCACAGCGCTTCTAGGTTGTCGACAGTGCAGGCCGGAGCCGATGTAGCCCAGGAGCACCGCGGTCACCTGCCGTACCAGCGGATGGGTACGCCGAGCTGTTGGGTGATCGATCCAGACGTGCCCGACCTGCTGACCTTCGAACTCGCAAGGTCCGTGTCATGCGCGACCGAGCTACTCGGGCGCCGCCATCCAGCTGAGCGGTCTCGCACCGTCCGGTCGATTGACTCCGCGGTTTGCAGGTGCCTACCGTCACGTGATCGACGAACGGGAGTAAGCCGGTGTAAACCCGGCGCGGTCGCGCCACTGTGAACGAAGCCCCATGCGTGTTTCGTGAGTCAGACACTCCGCCGTCGTGATCACCGTCTAGTGGGTCGCGTCAACCCAGGGAGGTCATACCGTGAGCACCGTCTCAGTTCCCGCGCCGATTCCGATCCGCATCCCGGTTCGTGAGATCCTGCCCTGGGCGATCTTCGTGGGGGTCGTGGCCCTTATTTTGCTGTACTTCGTCGGCGCCGAACAGGGCGCGATGGCTATCATCTCAGGCCAATACGTGCACGAGTTCGTACACGACGGCCGGCACCTGCTCGGCGTCCCCTGCCACTGACCGCCAGTACCCGGCGATGATGAGGGCTTTGTTGGTGCGCGGCCTGCTCTCCGGCTTGGTGGCCGGGCTGCTCGCACTGGTGTTCGCGTACGTCTTCGGTGAGCCGTCAGTCGGTAGTGCGATCGACTTCGAGTCGGCCGCACAGGCCGCCACAGGCAAGACTCCGGAGCCGGAGTTGGTCAGCCGGGCAGTGCAGAGCACCGTCGGGCTGGCAACTGCGGTGCTGGTGTACGCCATTGCGTTCGGTGGCTTGTTCAGCCTGGCGTTCGCCATCGCCTACGGCCGCGTCGGCCAGCTGTCCGCACGGGCCACTGCCGCCGTTCTAGCACTGGCCGGTTACCTCGTGGTGTTCGTGGTGCCATTCCTGAAATACCCGGCCAGCCCGCCGGCGATCGGCAACCACGACACGATCAGGCAGCGCACCGGGTGGTATCTGGCGATGATCGTGGTCTCGGTGCTGCTGGCGATCGCGGCTACCTACCTCGGCCGGCAACTCACGCCTCGCCTGGGTTCCTGGAACGCTGCATTGACGGCGTGCGCGGCGTTCATCGTCGCCGCGGCGGTCTTGCACTACCTCCTCCCCACCGTCAACGAAGTACCTGAGACCTTCCCGGCGACGGTGCTGTGGGACTTCCGGGTCGCCGCGCTGGGCACCCAGCTGGTCATGTGGGCCACCCTCGGTCTGCTCTTCGGGGCGCTGGTGACCCGCCCGACTGCACAACTCATGAGCCGGGCAGCGGCACCTGGCACGCTTCACCGGACGTGAAGCCCTGGTCGGTGATGCCGAGGGCGTGGTTGAACCGGGCGCGGTGATTCTCCACAGCGATCACGTAGGTCAACTCCACGAGCCCGTCATGCCCCAGTTCGGTATCCAGTTCGGCGACCATGCCGTCGGTGACCGTGATTGGCAACGCCGTCATCGCATCGGCATAGGCCAGCGCGCGGCGCTCGGTTGGGGTGAACGCCGGCGACGTCTGGTAGCTGTCAAGCTCGCGCAGCCGTTCGATGTCCAGACCGTGGTGCCGCTGCAGCATCGCGCCGAAGTCCACGCACCAGGAACAGCCCACCTGGGTGGCCACCCGGTACACCACCAGCTCCCAAGGCTTGCCGGCAATCGCCGCATCGCCTTCTCGTTGCCCAACTCCCATAAAACGTAGATCCAGAATGCTGGGCGGTGGTGCATCATCACCGTCATCGGTTCAGGCACCGCGCCGTAGCGGTAGCGGGCGATACGGTAAGTCAACCGGTCAAGCAACCCAGCGGCACGGGCGGGTACTGCGGGGACGCGGGGCATGGTGATCCCTCCTTGAAACTCGGCCCGCCGACACGGACCTGCAAAGGAGGACGGACCCGCGTCGCCAGATGTGACAGTGACGCTGACCACCGTTGGCCTAGCTCGGGCGCTGTAACCTCGCGTGCCAGCGCACCGCCTGGGCGTCGGTCAGGGCCGCCACCTGGTCGACGACGACCCGCAACCGCGCGCTGTCGTTACGAGCCGCGTGCCATGCTGGGTGCAAAGCGGGATCCAGCGGCTCAGGCGCCAGGTACACCAGCGCGGCGCACAGCTGACTCACCAGCTCCCGTTCCTCGGCCTGCACTGCCAGCCTGCAAGGGTCGCTCATCACGAACCGCAGGGCCACCGCCTTGAGCAGCGCCACCTCCGCCGCCACCCGCTCCGGTATTACCAGCTCACCGCGGTAGCGCCCGAACGGACCTGGTCCGTGCCGGGCCAGCGTCGCCGACACCACCGCCGAAGCAAACCGCCCCACCAGCTCGCTGGTAAGCTCCTTCAGCGCAACCTGGGCACGCAATGAGCCGTCGTAGTGGCGCATCCCGTCGAGCACCGGCAGGGCCAGCAGTTCCACCGCGGCAGCCTCCAAAGCTGCGCTAGGCAGCACGCTGAAGTGCTTGGCAGCCAGATCGGCAAGCAGCGCGCGCTCCACCGGGTCGGCCAGGGTGTCCAGCGAGATGCGACCGGCCAGTATCCCGTCCTCGACGTCGTGCAC
>JALZCN010000328.1 GCA_030863045.1 Actinomycetota bacterium
CCGGATCCGCCTCCGCGGCTCCGGCCGGCTTCGCCCCACCAGCGTCGGAAGCCGCCGCTGCGCCATCCCCCAACGGCCAAGTGACCCGCGACCGCACACCGTCGAAGCACACAACGGGTGATCAGCCCTGAGCTCGACGGCAATCAGCTTCGGGTGACGGCAACGAGTACGGCGACTGATCAAGCAGTGATGAGGTGAACCGTGACGTCGGGCAGCTCTGTACCGCTGACGTACTTCGGTGGGAGTACCGGCCCCCCGCCGGACGACGTCCCAAGGCGTAGTTCGAGAGCAGCCCGGGGCGGGACGCCCGAACCGGATCAGGAGTTAACTGCGCGCCGGCATGGCCTCGTTGGCCCCCACGAGCTTGAAGGCAGCGCCGGTGGGGTCTGCGGCTGCCGCGAGGCGACCGTAAGGCGTGTCCTCAGCAGCTCTCAGGATTGAGCCGCCGAGGTCGACGATCTTTGTCAGCGCGGCGTCGGTGTCTTCGACCCCGAAGTAGACCGACCAGTGGGCGGGGACACCGTCGGGCAGGATGCCCGCGGCGTCCATGATCCCGGCCAGCCAGCCTTCGCCCTGCTTGAGAGTCGTATAGCGGAACTCCGGGGTGTCGCTGAGGACATGGGCGTTCCAACCGAACACCTCGCGGTAGAAGGCGACGGCGGCTTGATAGTCCCTGGTGTGGAGCTCGAACCAGCTTGGTGTACCCGGCTCGCCGAGAACTCCGAAGCCCTGATAGGAGCCGGGTTGCCAGACGCCTATCGCGGCTCCGCCGGGATCACTGACGACGGCCATGGTGCCGAGGTCACCGACATCCATGGCTGAGACGAGGATCTGGCCTCCGTGGGCGACGGTGGCCTCAGCGGTCTTCCTGGCGTCATCGGTGGCCAGGTAAACAGACCAGACGTCCGGCACGCCCGAGCCGGCCCGGTTGGCCATGCATCCGGCGACCGGGACGCCGTCCTTCGCGAAGTTGAAGTAGCCGCCGAACTCCTCGGCGGGCTCCTCCGCGGTCCAGCCGAACAGCTGGCAGTAGAACGCCCGGCTGCGCTCGGTGTCGGAGGTCATCAAATCGACCCAGCAGGGCGCCCCGATGGGGGCGGTCTCTCGGGTGGGCATGGTGGCTCCTTCGCGACGCTCGAATCCTGTCACTACTTCGACGCCGCAGCGGCGCTGAACTCATCGGTCTCGGCCGACGACCACGTCGCCAAGCAGCTCGAATCGCCGTCAGGAGCACCCATCAGCCGCTGCCGTAGAGACGGGTCGCGTACCTGGGCCCGTAGTAGCGCTGCAGATCCTCAAGCGCCTCGTCCGGTCGTTCCAGGCGCTGGACAATCTGGGCGCGGGATGGCACCGCCTCGGGGTTCCACGTGGCCGGCTGCCACAGCTCCGAGCGCAGGAACGCCTTCGAACAATGGTAGAACACCTGATCGATGTCGACGACGACCGCCAACAGCGGCCGGTGGCCCTTGACCGTCATCTGATCGAAGAACGGCGCGTCGCGCACGAGACGCGCCCTGCCATTGATCCGCAAGGTGTCACCTCGCCCCGGAACGAGGTAGATCAGCCCGACGTACGGGTTGGTCAGGATGTTCCGGAAGCCGTCGACGCGGCGGTTGCCTGGTCGCTCAGGGATGGCGATGGTGGTGTCGTCGAGCACGAGCGTGAAGCCCGGCGGGTCGCCTTTCGGCGAGACGTCGCAACTGCCGTCCGCGCCGCCCGATGTGGCCACGAAGCACAGCGGCGAGCTGGCGAGCCACCACTTGTCGTATTCGTGCAATGCGGGTCGGTCCTTGCCGGCCACTCTGGGGAGCGGCTCGCCGACGAGCTCCCGGAGCTCAGCTTCCGAGGTAATCTCGGTCATACCACCCAGTGTCCATGTGGACGACCTACTCTCGCCGCATGCCGCCAAGACTGGTCCGACTCGTCGGGACCTTCGGGCTGCTGTCCGAGCTGTTGGGCTACGCCTTCTGGCTGGTGATCGACCTCGGCATCGCGATGTCCAGACCGCTTCGCTGGGCAGATCCCGGGCTGGTCGCGCCGATCGTGGGAGTGCTGCTGGCCATGCTGGTCCTGGCGCGCCGGTGGTCGCCTCGGTTGGCTCAGCTGAGTGCGGTGGCGCTGGGATTGTCGGTCGTGGTCACGACGGTGACATCGGCACTTGGGCTGCCTGGTGTGCGGATAAGCTTCACCGAACAGTTGGCGCTGGCCGTCCTGGTTATCGCGGTGTTGCGTAGCTGCTCGCCACGCCTGGCGCTCGGCGTGGCCGTCGCCGCCGCGGTGGCGATCGTCGGCTCGCCGATACTGCGGATGTCGAACGGGATCGGCACCTTCTTTGGCGGTGCTGTCCGCGATCGGGTGGGGTGGCGCGGTCGCGATCGGTCTCACGTTGCGAAACATGGCTATCCTTCGCAGCGCCACGGAGGAGGAGGTTCGGTCCGCGGAGCGGATGGAGCTGGCCCGCGAGCTGCACGATGTCGTGGCGCACCACGTCACTGGCATCGTGGTGCAGGCCCAGGCCGCTCGTGTGGTGGTACCCCACCAGCCAGCCGTGATAAATGAGGCATTGATTGCGATCGAGCGGGCCGGCGAGGACGCGTTGAGCGCGACGCGCCGGATGGTGGGGGTGCTGCGCGACCAAGCGGCCTTGCGGGTCGGTGACGACACCTCCCGCAACCCCGGTACGGCGCTGGCCGACATCACCGATCTGGCGCAACGGTTCGACGCGAACTCCGGTCTTGTCACGCTGAGGTTGTCAGACGAGGCAGCGGCGCTCGCCGCCCCGCCAGGAGTCGCGATGACCGCCTACCGGGTAGTGCAGGAGGCGCTGACAAACGTGCGCCGGCATGCCCCGGAGGCGAACTGGGTGTGGATCGAGCTCGCCGTCGACCGCCATGAGCTCACCGTTTCGGTGCGCAACGACGGCGTGGTTGGCGGCAATCGGTCCTTCGGCGGCGGGTACGGTCTGGTGGGGATGGCCGAGCGGGTCGCCGCACTGGGTGGTGACCTGCATGCCGCTCCGGACCGGATCACACCTGGGTGGTCACCGCACGACTGCCGCTGACCGCGAAGCGGGGGTGGACGTGACGATCAGTGTGCTGCTCGCTGACGACCAGGAGATGGTGCGCATCGGGTTCCGGCACATCCTGTCCGCCGAACCGGACATCACGGTCGTCGGCGAGGCCGCCACCGGCGTGAATGCGGTTCGCCTGGCCCGGGAATTACGCCCCGACGTCGTGTTGATGGATATCCGGATGCCCGAACTGGACGGTCTTGAGGCCACCCGCCAACTGGCCGGACCTCGCGCCGTCGACCCACTGCGGGTAGTGGTGGTGACCACCTTCGACCTCGACGAGTATGTGTACGGCGCGCTGCGCGGCGGCGCCTGCGGCTTCCTCCTGAAAGACGCCGGTCCCCGCTTGCTGGTGGAGGCGGTACGAGCGGCGGCCGCTGGGGACGCGCTGGTCTCGCCCTCTGTCACGGTGCGCTTGCTGCAGCGGATGACGCGTTCGGTGAGCTCACGCAAACCGGTTGACGAGCTGTCCGCCCGAGAACTCGAGGTGGTGCGAGCGGTCGCCGGAGGCAGGACCAATGCCGAGATCGCTGCCGAGCTGTTCGTTTCGTTGTCCACCGTCAAGTCCCACGTCGCGAGCGCGGCGCACAAGCTCAACGCCCGCAACCGGGCGGAGATTGCCGCCTGGGTCTGGGATGCCGGTTTGATGCATGACCGGCCGCACGATCAGCTCCGCACAGATCGGTGATGGCTAGGCACGGGGCGCGTCCTGTGTCAGGAGTTTGGGGCGTCTGAGGAAAGTGGTGTCGCAGCGTGGCGATGGCGACGGCGTAGGCGGCCAACAGCACGGGCCGCGGGCACCGGGCGGAAGGGCGGGATCATGGCGCTACGCAGGGAGACGACGTGCGTTGCGCAGGAGCGGTTTCTGACAATTGGGCTCGATGAGGCTCTGACCCATCCGGCACCGGGTGAGGCGGAGCAACACGCCCAGGCGCTGTTCGCCTTGGTGGTGGCGACCGTGCCGGCCTACCGGGCGTTCCTGGCCGAGCACGACATCGACCCGGCGCAGATCCGGACCGTCAAAGACTTCCGAACGCTGCCGCTGCTCACCAAGGACAACTACCTGCGCCGGTATCCGCTGGCAATGCTGTGCCGCGGGGGCGAGTTGGCAGGTTGTGACATGGTCGCGGTGTCCTCCGGCTCGACCGGCGAACCGACTTTCTGGCCGCGGTCAGTGGCCGACGAGTTCGCCGTGGCCGTCCGGTTCGAGCAGGTCTTCCACGACAGCTTCGGCGCCGATCAGCGCACGACGCTCGCCGTGGTGTGCTTCGCGCTGGGCACCTGGGTCGGCGGGATGTACACCGCAGGTTGCTGCCGGCACCTGGCGGCCAAGGGCTACCCGATCACAGTGATCACTCCCGGCAGCAATGTCGAGGAGATCCTGCGGGTGGTCACCGTGCTGGGCCCGCAGTTCGAGCAGGTGGTGTTGCTGGGGTACCCGCCGTTTATCAAAGGCGTCATCGACATCGGGCGCGCCCGTGGCGTGCCATGGCCGGACTACCGCGTCAAGCTAGTATTAGCCGGTGAAGTGTTCAGTGAGGAGTGGCGCACACTGGTGGGCGAACGCCTCGGCGGCGGGCAGCCTTGCTTCGACTCGGCTTCGCTCTACGGCACCGCCGACGCGGGAGTGCTGGCCACTGAGACGCCGCTGTCGATCGGCATCCGCCGCTTCCTGGCGGCTCATCCAAGTATCGCGTGGGACCTGTTCGGCGAATCGCGGCTACCGACCCTGGCCCAGTACGACCCCCGCAGCCGGCTGTTCGAGATGCACGAGGGCACCCTTCTGTTCACCGGTGACAACGGGATCCCGCTGATCCGGTACCACATCGCCGATGCGGGTGGGTTAACTTCGTTCGACACGATGCTGGCCTTTCTCGCCGGCCACGGTTTCGACCCGGTCGCCGAGCTCGGTCGGGACCATCCCGGTAACCGGATCCGCGAGCTGCCATTCGTGCATGTGTTCGGGCGCTCGCAGTTCACCGTGTCCTACTTCGGCGCGAACATCTACCCGGAGAACATCACCGTCGGTCTGGAGACGTCACCGATCGCGGCGTGGGTCACCGGTAAGTTCGTGATGGAGTCCAAGGAAAGTGCCGACCGTGACCGCCACCTGGTCATCGCGATCGAACTGGCACCGGGGGTAGCTGGCACCGAGGAGATTCGCCAGGAAATAGCCCAGTCGATCGCCGGCCAGCTCCGTCGGCTGAACAGTGAATTCGCTCACTATACTCCGCGGGAACGCCAGGTCCCGCACGTCAGTTTGCACCCGGCCGGTGACCCCGAGTATTTTCCGTCCGGCGTCAAACACCGGTACTCGCGGTAGCGGGTATGTGACCCAGCTACGCCTTGTATCCGGCCTTTCACATCACGCTATACCCACCGAGAAGGGGTCCGGAATTCCTGAAGACTTCCCAAGAAACTGGCCCGTGCGTGTTTCAATCGGGCCGAATAACGCGACCCCACAAGTATGAAGGGTCTCCTCACACTGGTAGTGGTAGCACTACTCTGCGCTGCTGATGCCGGGTTGGCCTCTTTGGCGGTGACCCCAACGACTGCCTACCCATCGTTGTCAGCGAGGCACTTCATGGCGGCCTGGCACGGGCAGCCGCGCACCACCGATCCTTCTCCTCCTGATCAGGCCGCAGTGGCGGCAGAAGCCAAGCAGGCGATGCATGCGGTCCTACCGGACGCCGAGGTCGGCTTCACGGTCTTCGACCGGCAGGCCGGCACCGTACTGGCCCGCCACAACGCTGACCAGCAGTTCGCGTCCATGTCGGTGGTCAAGCTCCTCATAGCGCTGGACGCGCTGGCGGGCATTGACCGGGGCGCCCCGGACGAGGTGGCACGCCAGAAACTGCACCAGATGCTCGCATACAGTGACGACAGTATCGCTAACCAGCTGTGGTCCAGCAACGGCGGTCCGGCGATCGTGACCAGGATGGTCGGCCTGCTCGGACTCACC
>JALZCN010000331.1 GCA_030863045.1 Actinomycetota bacterium
TCAGCGCACACTGCTTCACACGACAAGACCAACCACCCCGAACGGCCCCTTGACACAAATAGAAGCGTCTACCCGGCGTTTTGAGCTTGATCCCGTGGCGGTTTCAGCAGCCCGGCGTCTGGGTTGAGGACTACTTGACCCGAGAGCTTGGCCCCGTCCGCCTGGTGCCGGTGCCGATTCCCCATGACTGCCGCGACGGCTTTTATGGCGCGTTTTGGCGGCGTCCCGCCGCCTACCTGCGCCCGGAGGTGCGTGCCGGTATTTCGCTGTTCGCGCGGTTATCCTCGCGGGAGGTTGCCCAGGCGATGGACAAGCTGCGCAAGGACCTCGCGTCTGGTGTCTGGCAGGCGCGGTACGCAGAACTGATTGAACAACAAGAGTTCGACCTCGGGTACTACTTGATCATCGCGGAGCTCACCTAACTACAAGAGCGAGAGAATGACAATCCACCGTGCTCGCTATTCTCCGCCTGGACATCCTTGGATCGACGCTCCAGCAGCGCGAAAACGGAACCACTTGCGAATCCGCTCATCGGCAGAATAGAGCGTTTCAGACCGTTACGCTCATATCGGGATATGTACAGGTGCGGCGAGGACGGGTTATCGTAGTTTTCAGCAGCTCGGCGCCAGCCAGCCGCGCACGAACAAGACAATTAACAAGTCGATCTTGTTACGTGTCACAATCCGCGCGTCAGCATCAACTCTTGTGAGCTGTAGTTCGAGTCTGCATCCCCGACGCACCCCGAATGCGCAGCCCAGGGGCCATGCACGGCTCGCCTTGGTGCCCCCGGCAGGATTCGAACCTGCGCCACTCGGTTTAGGAAAATTCGCTGACCCATCGACTCCAGGCGCCACCAGGCATCTTTGCTTGCACGCGGGCTTGCCCTGACTGCCTCTGACGTCGCCAGTGATCGCTTTTTCATTCCCAAACCCTTCCCAGCGGGTGACGCTGGCTCAGCACCAGTAGACCATCGAGGACACGACGTCGGAGAAACTGTACGGCGGCCAGCTGCTTCGTTGCCGCGCTGCTTCTAACACGGTGGAAGATTGGAAGACGTAAACCGGCTCTAGCTGCGACGATGTTCGACCGCGCCCTCGATGCCGGGTACCGGCGCGGTGGGTGGCCGCCGATGAAATCTACGGCGCCGACCAGGGTTGCGGGCCGACCTTCAGACGCGTCAGACGGGATATGTGCTGGCCATCGGCGGCGACCGCCGGGTGCTCGCCGCAGGCGGCCTGAGGCGCCCTGACACCTGGCTGCCGGCTTGCCCAAGGGCGCCTGGCAGCGGCTATCGGCCGGTCCGGGTACTCGCCGATGGACCATTGAGGAGAGTTTTCAAGCCGCCAAGGGCCTGGCCGGAGTCGATAACCACCAGGCCGGCCGCTGGTTGGCCTGGCGGTGCTGGACCCTGCTCGCGATGCTCGCGCACGCCTACTCGCGGTCATCGCCGCGACCGAACGCCGAACACCCAGCACCCGGCGAGCTGATCACCCTGACACGAGATCCGACACCTGTCACCAGCTGATGACGAGCTCACCCGCCGGCTCACCGATCCGCTGGCTTGGTCACGTTGGCGACGGCGCCATCTACACCTGTACGCGCCAGTCACTACCGCCGCCAAGAAGCTCAGCTCACATGATCACGATCTACGGCTGGAGTATTAGAGACCGAAGATCGCTAGGCGCGAGTGGCGACCACCTCGAGATAGGCGGCGCGGATCTTAGTGCCGCGCTCGCCGCCCTCATTGAAACGCTTGACTAGCTCACGCAAGTCGCTGGTAAGAGCTTCCTCCCCGGCCTCGCCGACGCGAGCGAAAGCCATCTTCATGGGGCCAAAGAAAGTTCGGTAGTGGTCCAGCCAATGATCGAAGGAGTAAAAACGCGTATAGCAGACGCGCTCGGTGACGTTTAACGATGAGATTCCATCACCAAACAGCTCCCGCACATGCTCCTCGGTACCCCATAGCACGGGCGGGTCCAGCTTGACCGGCGGAGGAGCGTGCTTGCCCGTGATCATGAATAGCTGCCCGGCGAAACCCTCAGGTGTCCAGTTAGCCATGCCGATCCGCCCCCCAGGCCGGCAAACTCGGAGCAGCTCCGCCGCAGCCTTGCGCTGATCAGGAGCGAACATCGACCCGAAAGTCGATAGCACAACGTCGAAGCTTTCGTCCTCGAGCGGCAGCGCCTCGGCATCCCCCTCCGTGAATTGGATCTCAAGGCCTTCCGCGGCGGCTCGCCGCCGCCCGCGCGCCAACAGCTCGGGCACGAAGTCCACCCCGACAACCTCAGTAAATCGGCGGGCCGCGGCTACCGCCACGTTGCCACTGCCGCAAGCGACGTCAAGCACTCGATCACCTGGCATCACATCCACGACCTCGACGAGTTCCTCGGCGACGAGCTGCAGCAGAGGCGCCACAATTCCGTAATCTCCTTCGGACCAGACCTTCTGCTGGGCTTGCTTCACCGCCGCCAGGTCCGACGCCGCTTGTGGCTTGGTCATACCTGCCTGCCTCTCTGTGTCGCGTCCTTGGGTAACCACGTCGCAACGGTGCCCTAGACCTCGTGACTGTAGCCAGGAATGGCTGCCTCCACGATCCTCGGCCCGTGGAGGCAGCAGTGGTCCCGGGATGTCCTTCGGGCCTGCATACTGTCCACTGGCGGTGTGCTCCACAAGTTGGCGAATACCCGTGGGGCCAGCAGGCCGGCATGCCGCAATCCCAGCCGAGGGGTTGACACAGCGCTACTCAAGGCCGCGCGGGTCAAGCATCACTGCGGAACGCCTCTCAACACTCGCACCACGATGGCAGCTCAGCGCCGCTTTATCGCTCTGGTTTGGTGCCCTCGGCAGGATTCAAACCTGCGCCACTCGGTTTACGAAAATTCGCTAAACCATCGACTATGGCTGCCACCCGGCATGTCGTAATCCGTGCGTCAACTTTGACTCTTGTGACCCACAGTCCGAGCTTCGCGCCCACGCTCGCACCACGTTCAGCAGCTCAGGCCCCCTTTGTGGCTCTGGTTTGGTGCCCCCGGCAGGATTCGAACCTGCGCCACTCGGTTTAGGAAAATTCGCTAACCCATCGACTCTAGGCGCCACCAGGCATCTTTACTTGCGCGCGGACTTGCTCTGACTGCCTCTGATGTCATCAGCGATCGCGGTTTCATTCCCCAAACCATTCCCAGCGGGTGGCGTCGCTCGGGCAGTGGCGGTAGGCCGTCGAGCACGTGACGCCAGAGAAGTCGCACGGTGGCCAGATGCCCCGCTCGCGCGCCACTTCTAGGGCGATGGAAAATCCAAAGATGGGCAGCGGACACAGGAGCGCCGACACGGACTGACAACCTTCGAGGCGTTAGGTCGCCGCGAACTACTACTCAGCTTGCCTGAGGGGGTGGCTCCCCGTGGCGGTCGTTCTACAGCAGGAGACCTGAGCACAAGATCGCACTCCGCGCAGTCCGTGCCCGGGTGCTGCAGCCGCGTCTACGTGGGTCCCCGACGGTGCGTGCTGGTCGTATTGCACATCCCGCGGTACCAGCCCAAGTGGGAGCGTCAGAAGCTCTCCACGTGCCACGTCGCCTGGTGGAATCTGGAGAAGCATTGGGCTAGTGCCCGGTACCGAGCTGCGCGGCTTAGAGCCGACGCCACGGAGGCCTTGGGCTGTTATCCGAGACATGCTGTAGGGCTGTTTGGATGCCGCCGGCAGTGGGTGTCCGCTCCGCGTGGGAAGGCCGGGAGCCGATCATGAGCGTTACTAGCGATCATCCGGGCGTGGATGCCGTTAACCAAGTGCGGCCTCGACCCGCTCTTCTCGGCGCTTCTTGCGCTCGTGGATTAGTTGGTCCTCTGGGGCGACAAATAGATCGAGGATGGCTTTGAGGACCGTGATCAAGAGCGCCATCATAGCGACCAATAGTGTGGCGTTCATCCGCGTGGAGTCGCTGGCGCGAGTAAACGCCAGGAAGACACCGGTACTGGCCACCCAACGGCTGCCACCAACGTCGAGGTGATCCGATGGGACTCCGGTGCAGCTCAAGAGACAGTTGCGCGGATCTGTCGCGAGGCAGCACTACAGTGCCAGCGAGTCATAGCTGCATATGGCTCTATGGACATGCGGACGAACGGGTGGAATCAACCGATCACGAAATAAGTCGCAGAGCATAACGGACTGTCGCACGATGGCGGCTTTGGGAGCACGTTACGGGCGGTGGCTGTGAAATGGGCTTCGCGCTCATAGTGGCTGGTGGAGAAGAGGGCAGCGACTCCTCCGGTCGTCACATCCCTTCACTGCGCCGACATCGGCTCCACTCTCATGCCCACCCTCCTGCGTCGCTGACTCGACAGCCACGCGGCCTGGCCGTGTTCCCTAG
>JALZCN010000334.1 GCA_030863045.1 Actinomycetota bacterium
GTGCATCGCCTCGCCCACTGCTTTGGTGAATTCGGCGTTGGTCACCGGGTTCGGACCGCTGAGATTGACCGGGCCGGACAGCTGGTCGTTTTCCAGTGCGAAACGGATCGCGCCCACCTCGTCGTCCAGCGATATCCACGGCATGTACTGCCGCCCGCTGCCCAGCCGACCACCGAGCCCGACCGCGAACAACGGCTTGAGCTGACCCATCAAGCCGCCGAACGGGGAGATCACCAGGCCGGTGCGCACTCGCACCACCCGCGCTCCGGCCTGCTCCGCCACCGCCGTGGCCGCTTCCCAGTCGCGGCAGACCTGCGCGATGAACCCCGAGCCCGCCGGGGTGGTCTCGTCAACTTCACGATCCCCGGTGTCGCCGTAATAGCCCACCCCGGACGCGTTGACCAGCACCGGAACCCGATGCTCGGCAACGGCGGCAGCGAGCACCTCGGTGGGGCCGATCCGGCTGTCCCGGATGGCCTGCTTGAACTCCCCGGACCATCGCCGGTCGGCCATCGCCGAGCCGCACAGGTTCACCACTGCGTCGGTGCCGTCTAAGGCTCCGGCGTCCATAGTCGCCGCCGACGGGTCCCAGGCCCGCTCATCCGGAGCGCGTGGCGGCCTGCGCACCAGCCGCAGCACCTCATGACCGCTCTGCCGCAGCAGCGTCACGAGCGCAGTTCCGATCAAACCCGATCCCCCCGCGATCGCGACCCGCATAGGGAAATCCTAACGATCGCCAGGTGACGTGCCCGGCTAAAGACCTAGGTCGCGTTCGAAGGCGGCGTCGGTGAGGCGCTGCTTGACAGTGTTGAGGAATCTCGCGGCATCGGCGCCGTCCACCAGCCGGTGGTCGTAGGACAGCGCCAGGTAGGTGATCGAGCGGATCGCGATGGTGTCGCCGTCCTCGCCGGAGAGCACCATTGGGCGTTTGACCACACTACCAGTGCCGAGGATACCAACCTGTGGCTGCAGGATGATCGGCGTGTCGAACAGCGCTCCGCGCGAGCCGGTGTTGCTGATCGTGAACGTTCCGCCGCTCATCTCATCCGGGGTGATCTTGTTCGCCCGGGTCCGCTCGGCCAGGTCGGCGATCCGGCGGGCCAGACCGGCGATGTTGAGGTCGCCCGCTTCGTGGATCACCGGTACCAGCAGGCCACGCTCGGTATCCACGGCGATGCCCAAGTGTTCCGCGCCGTGGTAGGTCACCTCGCCCTTGTCGGTGTCGATCGAGGCGTTCACCTTTGGGTGCTGCTTGAGCGCCTCAACGGTGGCCTGGGCGAAGAACGGCAGGAACGACAGCTTGACGCCTTCGCGGGCTTCGAAGTCCCGCTTGGCGCGGTCGCGCAGCCGTGCCAGGCGGGTGATGTCGGCTTCCACCACGGTGGTGAGCTGTGCGGAGGTCTGCAGCGACTCCACCATCCGCTTGGCAATGACGCTGCGCATCCGGGACATCTTCTCGGTTCGGCCGCGCAGCTCCGCGGCTGCCGACGATCGTGGGGCCGGGCGAGGCACCGCCGCGGACGGCTCCTGCTGCGGCGCGGACGTGGGCTGTGGCGGCGGCGCCGGTGCCGGTTCGGGTTCCGGTTCGGGCGTCTCGACGGCGGCGAGCACGTCCTGCTTGCGGATCCGGCCGCCCACGCCGGTGCCCTGTACACCAGCGAGGTCGACTCCGTACTCGATTGCGAGCTTGCGGACTAGTGGCGTCACGTATGGCACACCGTTGGACTCACTGAGCGCAGGTGCTGAGTCACGCTGGGTGGACTGCTCGGGCTCGGTGGATGGTGTGGGCTGGGCAGAGGGTTCAGTTCTATCCGGTGCGGCGGGGGCCGCCTGGGCATTGCTGTCGCCGATGGTGGCTAGTGTCGCGCCAACCTCGACGGTCTCGTCCTGAGCGACGACGATCTCCAGCACGGTGCCGGCCACCGGGGAGGGAATCTCCGTGTCCACCTTGTCGGTGGACACCTCGACCAACGGCTCGTCCAACTCGACGGTGTCACCCACCTGCTTGAGCCACTGGGTCACCGTTCCCACGGTGACGCTTTCCCCCAGCGCGGGCATGGTCACGGGAGTCCCGGAGCCCGTGGCGGGGGACGCCGCTGGGGCGGCCGGCTGCTTCGGTGGCTCCGCCGGATCGGGCGGACTTTCCCGTTCGTCGCCGGAGTCACCGATGACGGCGAGTTCCGCGCCGACTTGAACGGTCTCGTCCTCGGGCACAACGATCCGCCGCAGCACGCCGGCCGCGGGCGAGGGGATCTCGGTGTCGACCTTGTCGGTGGACACCTCGAGCAAGGGTTCGTCTACCTGAACGGTCTCACCCTCCCGCTTGAGCCAGCGCGTCACCGTTCCCTCGGTGACGCTCTCCCCGAGCGCAGGCATCGCCACGGAGTACGCCATCTGTTGTCTCGACTCCTCGTCTTCCGTGCTACTCGCTCGATCAGCCGTGCGCGTGCAGCGGCTTGCCGGCCAGGGCGAGGTGCGCCTCGCCGAGGGCCTCATTCTGTGTCGGGTGGGCGTGCACCAGCGCAGCGACGTCCTCCGGGTACGCATCCCAATTGACGATCAACTGGGCTTCACCGACCAGCTCACCCACTCGGTCGCCGACCATGTGCACACCAACGACCGGGCCGTTCCTGGCGCGGATCAGCTTGATCGCGCCTCGAGTCTGCAAAATCTGGCTGCGGCCGTTGCCAGCCAGGTCATAAGTGATCGTCTCGATCTCTCCATGGCGATCCTTGGCCTGCGCCTCGGTGAGCCCAACCGAGGCCACCTGCGGCTCGCAGTAGGTCACCCGCGGGATGCCGTCCTCGTCGATCGGTGTCGGGTTGGCACCGGCGATGTCCTCGGCCAGGAAAATCCCTTGGGCGAAGCCGCGGTGTGCGAGCTGCAGTCCGGGAACGATGTCCCCCAAGGCGTACACGTCCGGAAGGTTGGTGCGCAGCCGGTCGTCGGTCAGCACGAAACCGCGGTTCATCTCCACGCCGGCCTCGGCGAATCCGGCCTCAGCGGTGTTCGGACCCCGTCCGACGGCCACCAGCAGCAGGTCGGCCTCGAACTGCTCGCCGGACTCCAGACTCACGGTGACCCCGGAGTCGGACTGGTTCGCGCCGGTGAACCTCACCCCGGTCCTGAAGGTGATACCGCGGCGACGGAAGGCCCGCTCAAGCTGCTTGGAGGAGAAGTCGTCCTCGTTGGGCAGCAGCCGGGGCAGCGCCTCGACGATGGTCACCTCGGCACCGAAGGAACGCCACACGCTGGCGAACTCGGCCCCGATCACGCCGCCGCCCAGCACGACCACACGCTCCGGCAGGTAGTCCAGGTTCAGAGCCTGATCGCTGGTGATGAACCGGCCGCCGATCTCCAGACCAGGTAGCGACCTGGCATGGGAACCGGTGGCCAGCACAACGC
>JALZCN010000341.1 GCA_030863045.1 Actinomycetota bacterium
GGCGCCGCGGCGCCGATGATGCGTCGCGTCCGCCGCCCGAGCGGCGGCTCGCAGCAGCAGCGCGGTATCGCGGTCTAGAGTCGAGTCCTCACGAAAAAGCTCGTCAGCCTCGTCCAGGGCGGACGTCACAAGGTCGTCGCGGCCGAGCGCCCCCGAGGCCTCAGCCGCGGCCACCAGCGCTGCACCCCGCAACACCGGAGCGACGTCGTCGCCCGCGGCCAGCACTGCACGTACTGCGCCGAGCGCAGTAGCGGGCTCACCTAGCGCGGCCGCACAGTGCGCTAACTCCACGTGCAGCTCGTGTCGCAGCCCCGGTGGAGTATCAGCGTCTCGGATCGCGGCGAAGACTCGGTGCGCCGCTTCTCCGTGCCGCCCGAGGCGATTGAGAGCAAAAACCGCGACGTAGTCCGCCCGGAGGATAGCCATCTTGTCGTCCTGCGCAGCGGTCACAGCCCGATCGGCCAGCAGAAGCGCCAGCTCGGGCGCCCTCCAGCGCAAGAGCATCGCCGACTCTACCAGCGATGCAGCCTCGCCGCCGTTGACCGGCATACCGGTCCGGACTCCTTCGCGCGCCGTGCTGCTCACCTTCCACCCCCCATCCACCCCATGCCCGATCAGTCCCGGGTCAATCTGCGGTATGTCACGCGGTGTGGTCGCGCCGCCTCCGCTCCGAGTCGTTCGATCTTGTGTTGCTCGTAGGCCTCGAAGTTGCCCTCGAACCAGAACCAGGAGGCTGGATTCTCCTCGGTGCCCTCCCAGCTGAGGATGTGGGTCACCACCCGATCCAGGAACCATCGATCGTGGGAGATCACCACCGCACAGCCGGGGAACTGCTCCAGCGCGTTCTCCAGTGAGGCCAGCGTCTCGACGTCGAGGTCGTTGGTCGGCTCGTCGAGAAGGATCAGGTTGCCGCCCTGCTTGAGGGTCAGCGCCAGGTTGAGCCTGTTGCGTTCTCCGCCGGAGAGCACTCGAGCCGGTTTCTGCTGGTCGGGCCCTTTGAATCCGAAGGCGCTGACGTACGCCCGCGATGGCATCTCAGTGTTACCGACCTGGATGTGGTCCAGACCGTCGGAGACTACCTCGAAGACCGTCTTGTCCGGGTCGATTCCCGCGCGCTCCTGATCGACGTAGGACAGCTTCACCGTCTCGCCAACCCTGACCGAGCCGGAGTCGGGCTCCTCTAGGCCGACGATGGTCTTGAACAGGGTGGTCTTGCCAACCCCATTGGGACCGATGACCCCGACGATGCCGTTGCGGGGCAGCGTGAAGGACAGGTCCTTGATCAGCAGGCGGTGGTTGAAGCCCTTGTCCAGGTGCGACACCTCCACCACCACGTTGCCCAGCCTCGGCCCCGCAGGGATCTGGATCTCCTCGAAGTCCAGCTTGCGGCTGCGCTCGGCTTCGACTGCCATCTCCTCATAACGCTGCAGCCGCGCTCGGGATTTGGCTTGCCGGGCTTTTGCGCCCGATCGCACCCAGGCGAGCTCGTCGCGCAGGCGCTTCTGTAGCTTTAGGTCCTTCCTGCCTTGGACGGCGAGACGCTCGGCCTTCTTCTCCAGGTAGGTGGAGTAGTTGCCCTCATAGGGGTAAGCCCGGCCGCGGTCGAGCTCAAGAATCCACTGAGCGACGTTGTCCAAAAAGTACCGGTCGTGGGTGACAGCCAGCACCGCCCCTGCGTAACTCGCCAGGAACTGCTCCAACCACAGCACGCTCTCCGCGTCCAAGTGGTTGGTGGGTTCGTCGAGCAGCAGCAAATCAGGCCCGGACAGCAGCAACTTGCACAGAGCGACCCGACGCCGCTCGCCTCCGGAAAGATGAGTCACCGGCTCGTCAGGCGGCGGGCACCGCAAGGCATCCATGGCTTGCTCAAGCTGTGAGTCGAGATCCCATGCGTCGGCGTGGTCCAGTTCCTCCTGCAGCCGTCCCATCTCGTCCATGAGCTCTTCGGAGTAGTCGGTGGCCAGCTTCTCGGCGATCTCGTTGAACCGGTTGAGCTTGTCCTTGACCTCACCCAAGCCCTCCTGGACGTTGCCCAGGACCGACTTGTTCTCATTCAGCGTCGGCTCCTGTTGCAGGATGCCCACTGTCGCCCCCGGCGCCAGAAATGCCTCCCCGTTGTTCGGGTGGTCGAGCCCAGCCATGATCCTCAGCACGCTGGACTTACCGGCACCGTTGGGTCCGACCACGCCAATCTTCGCGCCGGGATAGAACGCGAGGGTGACGCCGTCGAGGATGACCTTGTCGCCGTGCGCCTTGCGCACCTTGCGCATCGAGTAGATGAACTGGGCCATGCCGGCCAGGCTACGCAGCGGGCCCGGACGCGCGCGGATGACGTCCTACCCGCGGTAGACCCG
>JALZCN010000344.1 GCA_030863045.1 Actinomycetota bacterium
TCTTGAACCCGTGCAGCCGTTTGTATTTCTTGCGAGCCCAGCGCACCAGATAGGTGTTGATGCGTTTGCACAGCACATACAGCGCCGACCGGTAGAACCGGCCATAGTACTGCAACCAGCCGCGCACGATGGGGTTGATCCATCGCGCGAGCTGGCCCAAAGTCCAGGTGTTGTGCCGGTGTAGCTGCCAGCTACGGACTTCCCGGTTGATGGCCTTCATTGCGTCTTTGCTGATCGCGGGCAAAAACGAAATGAACATCTGCCCGTGTTTGTCCCGCGCCGCTCGCGCCCGGAACGTGTAGCCCAAGAACGTGAACGAGGTCTGCTCGTGCGAGCCGGACCGCCGCCCGTCCTTGCAGTACACGATCTTGGTTTCTCCGGATGCAGCGTCAGACCGACGCTGGCCAGCCGCGCACCGATCTTGTCCCGCAGCAGCAGCGCCTGCTTCTTGCTGACGCAGTGCACGACCGCGTCGTTTACGTAGCGCTCGAAGGCGATGGTTGGGAACTCCCGGGCCATCCAGGCATCGAACGCATAGTGCAGAAACAGGTTCGCCAACACAGGCGAAACCGCGGATCCCTGGGGAGTTCCCCAGCGCCGCGCCTCCAAGGCCCCATCCGGGCGTTGCAGCGGCGCGACCAACCACCGTTGCACATACAACACCACCCAGTCCTGGTCAGTGTTTGCCCGCACGGCCTTGACCATCAGCTCGTGATCACGGTGTCGAAAACTTTTGGATGTCCAAGTCGATCACCCAATCCGTTTTCCAACACCGCCGTCGGCATTCCCCGACCGCGTCCAGCGCCGAGTGTTTCGGCCGATAGCCATAGGAGTGGGAGTGAAACGTCGGTTCCACCCGTTTCTCTAGTTCTATGGCTACCACCGTTTGCGCGACTCTGTCCGCGACAGTTGGAACACCGAGCGTTCGAATCCCGCCGCCGGTCTTGGGTATCTCTACCGCCTTCACCGGAGGTGGAAAGTACGTGCCCGACGACATCCGGTTCCAGACCCGATAGAGGTTGTTCTTCAGGTCGGCCCCGAAGTCTTCGATCGATACCCCATCCACGCCCGGTGCGCCCTTGTTTGCCTTGACCCTCCGGTATGCCTCCTGCACCGCCATTTTGAAATCTCAACGACTTCTGTGACGATTTTGGCTGACTCACCCAGCTCCTCCCGAACGACGCCGGTTGGCTACACGAGCAGCCCAGATGGTCCGGCCCCTTCGCTCCACGGCCATTACAGCCGCTTCCGCGCTACTACAGGCCGGTCCGCCGGCACCTCCCGCGTCGGTACTCAACGCCTCACAGTTTCCGGTGCTTGACGCGCTCCCTCTCGCCGCGGATCTCCGGTGACCGTATCGGGATATGCCTTCCCACGTTCCATGCGAAAGCAGCAGACCAGGCTCACGTCGCCTCCATGCCGGACACCGTCTGGCCAAGAAATCGGGCACCCGCCAGACTCATCCCGGGACCAAAGACACCCCGGTTTCGATGCCACCCAGATTCCATAACGACACGTCTTCAGCGATTCACTTACGTTCGTCTTCCTGATCCCCATCTGACGCCTCTTTCGGCGCCTTTTCCTCATCGCTCACCACGACGGTCTTCAGCCAACGCGGCATGAGGTGATTTGGAGCCTCTCCCCGACGAGCGGCTCCAAAGGGCCAAACCTTCGTCTTTCGCACAGCACCACGCTCAACACCGCGACCTATCTCACGCTGCCTCCCGTGTTCGTGGCGCACCCTTTCCCAGGAATTCCGTTTTCATCGCAACTCGCGAACTTCCGCTCGAGCTCTCGAAGCGAGCTCGTTCCGAAAAAGTCAGTGGTGGCTCATCGCCAGCATGCTCAGTCCGGTACTTGTTCGCCCAGACGGCCAACGTCCCCCTTGTGAATACCTATCTCGCGGGCACTCCACAATAGGACGAGACGTCTCGATCACCAACCGCACCGCTTCAGACTTGAACTCCGGACTGTATTTACGGCGCTTCTCCCCGCATGCATCCTCCTCCATTCTGGACCGGACCTTATTGGGTCCGTTATCTGGAATCTGGAGGCGCGCCCTCTGTCAGTCGTTCAAGCTTTCGCCGGCCGCGTGGCTACGTTGTAGTTATTTTACGTATTGTTGCCAGTCGTCGTCATAGGGTGCTCCGTCGATGGTGGTGGGTTCGTGGTAGCAGTTGTGTGAGGATAGTGGGCTGGTGCAGTGGGGGCAGTGGTTGTGGTGGCGGGCGGTGTGGATGGTTTGCCATTGTTCAGTGAGCTGGTGACGTTGTTGGGCGCGGTGGCGATAGTCGGCCTGGATGGCCTGTCTAGTCCAGGACACTCCGAGTAGTAGGCCTAGGCAGATCAGTAATGCTGCCGATGTGATGATGACCATGGTCAGTGGTGCGTTGCGGCGCAGGTTGTCGACGACAATGGCGATCACAACACCGAGGCTGCCCGCCGCAATGGGCAAGATGATCCTGGCCAGTGTTTGCCTGGAGCCACGCCGTCGTGGTGGGGTGTGTTCTGGCTGAGGTTGGCCTGATTTGTGGGGACTGATTTCGGGTAGTTGTTGCCAGGTTCTGCTCTCGAGTTGCGCAATGAGAGCATCAGCGGCCTCGCCCACTTGGTGGGCAATGTCCTGGAGTCGGTCGCAAATTTCCTTTGTGCGGTGATCGTCCAACAGCGAGACGCGGTCTTCGAGGTCGTTTGCTTCAGCGGCCAGAAACGCTGCGGCAGCAGTAAAAAGATCGCGCGCGAATCTATCAGTGTGTTCGTCACCGTCTGTGCCAGGTCCTGTGGGCGGGGATTGGTGCGCGAGGGCTTGGGAGCTGATGTGGTCAAGAAGGTGATGCCATCGTTGCGAGGGCAGGGAAACAGCCACGACGCGTGCAGCGACAAGGTGATCGTGGGCTTCATCCAGGGCTAGCACCGCATGGACACTAAGCGCCTGCACGTGCGCGACACATCCGTTGACCATGACGCCAAAACGCGCCTGACGGGCCGGAGTGTTCATCTTTAGAGAGTGCGCGCCAAGAAGCCCTCACGGCAAGGATTAGTCCTTTTGATTCATGAATGTTTGACGTGATCATGAATGCCGTGTACAGATATTGACGTAGAGGCATGCGAATCGTGACGATCCGGGTATGACCGGTCCTCCGGTGGATAGCGCCGCGAGCGGGCCACCTGGTTGGCACCTTCATCACAGCGGCCCCTGGCTGGTCGTCTACGGCAGCGGACCGGAATCGGAAGACACCGCAGTTGACATTCGCAAGCAGTGTCTCACCCGAGGGATCGGCGTGGTCGTCCATCCCATCGATGAGATCCGCCAGGTTCACCATGATCGCTTTCCCGGCCTGGTCGTCGTCCTCCCGTCGCGGCTGGCCGACCCGGCACCGGCACTACGGCCCTTCGTCCGGTTGATCATCGACTATCGGGCGCGGCGACCCGAAGGCCTGGCGTCGATCATCGACGGCAGCTGCGCGTGGTTTGACGCGGGGGTGGTGCACGTCATCGGGCAACGCATGATCATGCACCATCCCGAGATGGGGATCACCCGCGATCGGGTGTGTGTGCGCCACTACACCGATGAGTCCGGGTCACCGGACCTGTTCCAGCCCTACACGCACAGATTGGTTCTCGCCAGTCAGCCCGATGAACACCTGGTTGCCGGTGAGGTAGGTGATGACAACATTGCCCGTCTGTGGCGCGACGTCCAAGCCTGGGGAGTCACCGACATTCACGACGTGCCCAGGTTACGTAAATGCATTGACGACTGCCGGGACCATTACGAAAGCAGCCGTTTTCCACAGCTGTACCGTCCGATCAGCAAGGTCTCACGAAACCGGCTCGACATCATCCTAGACGGCCCCGACGACCAAGTCGTGGGGGATCGAAAGACCTGGATGGAAAACGGCGCCCGCGTCTGCAGAAACGTCATCAAAGAACTCAACAAAATAGTTCCAGCGCTGACGCGTCCAGGTGGAGGCAAGACCACAAAAGACGCGCAAAAGCAACTCCGCAGACTCTATCGAAACCTGCGAATCATCGAAAACTACCTCCGCAACCAGGGCCATTAAACCGACTGCACAGTCTCCGTGATCGACCTGTCAGTCACCGTTCATGGGGGCCACTGAGCCCATTCATGCTTTAGCCCTCGCCACCCAGTCAATGCAGGCGTATCACTACGCTATGCGCAACACTGCGACCATTATCATCCTGTCCGTGCTAGCCACCGTCCTCGTCTTCGGCATCGGCACCTGCATCGCCATCAAACCCTTCACCGCAATCGCGTTCGCACCCATACTCGCGGCCATCTCACTGATTATCCGGGCCATCCGCGGCCGACCCCCTACCCTCATGAGGGCTCCAAAAACCCAACCCGGCACGGCAGCCACGCCCGTATGGCCGGCTCAACAAAACAACCAAATAAAGAGGTAGCACCGCAAGGCCTTAATTTTCCGTACCCAGTCGATGCGACACTAGACGACATCCTCGTTCCACGAAATTTCATCGATATCGCGCAGCCGATCCGCAACCTTCCCACCGCCACCACAGACCAACAGCAAGCTACAAACCCCCAGCATGGGCACCGACGACGCTGGCCACGCCCAACACGACACCGCCACAGACAACCCCGCTAACCAAGCCGCCGACTCCCATCCCACGATCAACAAGCCCTATCCCAAGCTGATCACGCCAACGGCGCAACTCTCATTGATGCGTCCGAAGATCAACACTGGGTTAGTGGGCTTCTGCCTTGATCATCGTGCAGGGACATCAGGCTGTCACCGCATGACCGCAGTTTTGACCGCAACGAGCTGCACCGTGGCGCACTCCGATACCACTCGGCGAACGCCGCATGCCCACGTCGCGCGGTCCAATCAGGGACATGCATGCATCTGTTAATCGCAGGGCCTCCCCTACCGAGAGCCTCCGCACCGACGACCCTACGCCCGCTGGCATGCTGTTGGCTCGTGACCTCGCTGGCCGACCGGAAGGCCCTTGCCCTCAAGGCTGCCACCCACGCCTCAGCGACGACCGGAACGGCTGCTCGCCCCCACGCACCTGCGGCACCGCGACCTCGAACGCGCCCTCGGCGGTGCGCACCTGACCTGCCTCATACCCGTTGCGCGAGCCGGACTGGCCCTCACCACGACGCAGTACCGTCTCTCGATTGCTCTGGCGGCGTCCTCGGCAGGCTGAATGCCAGACGTCCATCCACACAGACACCGGGCCGGCGCTATCCGGGATCTGGTCCACGACAGCGAGCGTCTCCGAGCAGCCGTGCGCCAAGGGGGCAGGTTCTGGTTCGCTACGGCTGCGGTCGACTGGTGTGAGTAAGCCGCTGCCACGCCCGTAGCAGCGCCGGCGCGGCAGTGAGCGCCGCCAGGTCAAACCATCCGTAGCCGCCGGCGACACCTGAGGGCGGGTTCCCGATCCCGATCAGCCCGGTCGGGTCACGCGGCTGCCACTCCCAGACACCGAGCCAGGTGCCAAGCAGCTCAAGGTAGGTGACGATCGCGAACAACCCCACGTAGAGCAGCCGCGACCGCCCCAGTGTCAGGAACACCGCCAGGCAGCCGAACCAGAACGCACCGAGCACGTCGACGCGGTCGGTGCCGAGCAAGCCCCACAGGGCATACGCGGCTCCAACAGCGAGCGTGAGGGCGATCAGCGGGACGCACCAACGGCGTACCAACGGCGACCGTCCGAGGGCCAGCGCGCACAGGTACACCAATCCGTGTCCAGGTGGGACGAACGCCGGGACGTTGTCGAGCCGGTAGACGTACACCTCAAGCCACAGCGAAAAGGTGTATTCCACTGCCGTCGCGAACACCACAACCACCGCGACCTGGGTGCGCACCAGCGGAGTCTCCGTGCGCAACAGCCACAGCAGGACTCCCCACGTCGCCGCGCTCCAGGCCCGCTGCTGGCCCAGATCCGATGAGGGATCGGTGATGAGCATCACCGTGATCCAGCCGAAGGCCACCGCCGCAATCCCGAGGTCGCACCGCGACGAGGGACAGATACATCCTGTCGGCGACATGCCGACATCGTCGCATCACGCTGTCAGCTCTCGCCGTCATTTTCGCCGCAAACAAGCCAGCGCCGCCTAACTTGACAGCCAACGCCGGTGGGGTGTCTCCGCTCCCGCCGCCCAGCGCTGAGACCCGCATCCGGCCGGGGGCGTGCCCCCCGCGTGCCCGTAGTCAGGGTCGCCAAGGGTCAACAGCGGTCACTTACGTCCTTACTCGCCCATATCCCCAGGTCCCGCACTCGCGCACGTCAGCCCCTTGATCGCTGCCCACCTTCCAAGCTGGCCATGCGGGTTCGATTCCCGTCGCCCGCTCCCGCATATTGCTGTAAGCGGCTTGTTTCCCTTCAATGCATCATTTCCGACGATCGCCGTCCTGCGGCCTGACCGGATCTGCAGGAGGCGGCCACTCCTCCTTCGGTGAGGCGCTGGGCCACGTCACAACCCGCTAACCGTCGACGCTGTCCGCCCCGGTTCAGCAGCTCACCGTTGGCGCTTGGTCATCACCGCAGACAGTATGCATCCATGGCTGAACCTCCTCGGCGCAGACGATCGGCTGAGTATCGACGGAAAGGACCTGAGCCGGACCAGCGGTCGGTGCGATTGACAGCTCGCGTGCAACCAACGCTGTCCCATCTTCGCCGTGTTAACAGGGCGTGGCCGCCAGCGCGGTGGCTTGTTGCTGCTGCGGTACCGACGGCTGTGGCTGTGGTCAGCC
>JALZCN010000362.1 GCA_030863045.1 Actinomycetota bacterium
CCCGGCCAATGCGAACGCCACCACCGGCCAGCCCCGCGCCAGCGCCAGCACCACCAGGATCGCCAGGTCGGCAGCGTTAATCGCCAGCACCGACACAACCAGCGCCCGCCGGGTGATCAGCCCGGACAGGATCGGGTGCGGGGCGTAGAGCGCCCGCGGGTAGCTCGCGGTGTCCGAACCGGCGCGGGTGTCGTAAAGGTCGTTCATCAGATTATTGGCCAGGTGCGCAAGTGTGATCCCGAGGACGGCCAGGGCAAGCCACCGCCAGTCAACGGTGGGCGCCCGGGCGGCAAGCAGCCCAGCCACCAGTCCGGCGACCAGGGTCATCGGCAGCACAGCAGCGCGGGAAACCACGATCCAACGGGTCAGCGCGTCGATCGGGCCATCGGGCGGGTTGGTGGTGCGCAGCGCGTAGCGCCAGGCGCTCACCCGGGAGCGAGCCGGAGCATCGGTCACACCATCGAGCCTGGCACAACCGGAGAGTCGGATCGGTCACCGATCAGCACTGACGAACCACCATCCACTAATCTTGTGCAGCGGATATGTACCGGAATGTCGAGCGAGGAGCGAGCATGGCGCGGTCCTTGGCCGCGGTTCTCGTTGCCACTCTGCTCGCTCTTACTGCGTGCAGCGCAGGCCGGGACGCCGTGGCGCGAGGTGGGGACTTTCAGTTCGTCTCACCGGGCGGGCAGACGAAGATCCTTTACGACCCGCCGCAGACCCGCGGCATGATCGCGGGACTGGCCGGTGAGAATCTGCTGGAGCCGGGCAAGCAGATCACCCTGTCCGGCTATTCCGGCAAGGTCGTCATACTCAATATCTGGGGTTCGTGGTGCGGCCCCTGCCGCGCAGAGATGCCCGAGCTGCAGCGCGTCCACGACCAGACGCAAGACTCTGGAGTCCAAGTCCTCGGCATCGACGTCCGTGATGAGGTACGCACCGCACCCCAGGACTTCGTACGCAACCTCAGTATCACCTTCCCGTCCATTTACGACCCGCCGGGGCGGTCCCTGCTGGCGCTCAAGGGCTACCCGCGCAGCGTGGTGCCTTCCACGATCGTGCTGGACCGCCGGCATCGGGTGGCTGCCGTTTTCCTCACTGCCGTGCGCGACACCGAGCTGCTGCCCGTCGTGCGGCGCATTGCCGCCGAAGCGCCGCACGGAGACGGCGCGTCGCGGTAGCTATCAGGTCACCGGCTTGCGGGCGGCGAGCCTTTCCACAACGCCTGCGGCGAACCGGTCATGGCCTTCGATCCGGAACCCCGCAGCGCGGACATCCTCGATCGGGCGGCGCAGGAAATGCTCGCCACCCAACGGGATGGTCCCCAGCTCAAGGACTCGCTGGCCGGCCCGCAGCACGGGGACTGAACTGGCTACGTGGTCGGCAAGCAGCAGCACTCCTCCGGGGCGCAACACACGTGCCATCTCGGCGAGGGCCTTGCGATGATCGGGGATGCTGCACAGCGAGAACGTGCAGACCACTGTGTCGAAGGCGGTGCTGGGCAGGTCGAGCGCTTCGGCATCGCCCACCCGGAGCTCCACTTGGCGGTTGAGGTCGTCGGCACGTCGCCGCGCGATCGCCAGCATGTCCCGGCTGAGCTCGATACCAGTCAACCGCACCTCGGGCGAGTAATGCTCCAGGTTCAGGCCGGTGCCGATGGCGACCTCGAGCACGTCACCGCTGGCCCGCTGGCAGATCCAGCTCCGGGTGTCACGGAACAGCACACGGTCGAGGAACTGCATTTCGCGGTCGTAGGTCTTGGAATGTTTGTCCCAGTACCGGCGCCACCGCGCACGCCGCGCGCTCCCGGCCACCACGCCATCACCTCCGCCAGCCAACCACCGTACTATTTTTGCGTGGTCGAGCAGCCGATCAGACAGAGCGGCCCCGATCAGCGATGAATGTGACCGACCTGGCGATCTCGGGGCCTTTGTTGCTGGCCGCCCTGGTAGCGATGGCAGCTGGAACGATCTCCTTCGCCTCCCCCTGTTGTATCCCGCTGGTTCCCGGCTATCTGGCCTACCTTGCCGGGCTGGTCGGCGCGGACGCCTCGCCCAATGCCGGCGCCGGCGGCGTCACCACCCGGCGCGGTAGTCGCGGGCGCGTCGCCGTCGCGGCGCTGCTTTTCGTGCTCGGCTTCACGGTCGTGTTCACCGTGGCGGTCCTCGGTGTGCTGCGCCTTTCCGACGTACTACTCGGCAATGGGCTGCTTTTGCAGCGCATCGGCGGCGTCGTGACCATCGTGATGGGCCTGGTCTTCCTCGGACTGATCCCGGCGCTGCAGCGCGACATCCGCAGCCACTACCGGCCTCGCGGTGGGTTCTGGGGAGCGCCACTACTCGGTGGCGTATTCGGGCTCGGTTGGACGCCCTGTCTCGGACCGACCCTCACCGGTGTCATCGCGCTCGCCAGCGGTACCCAAGTCGGTCCCACGGCCGCCCGCGGGCTGCTGCTGGTGCTGGCCTACTGCCTGGGGCTGGGTCTTCCATTCATCCTGCTCGCCATCGGTAGCGCCTGGGCGGTCAACACCGCCGGCTGGCTACGCCGCCACACCAGGATCATCCAGCTCACCGGAGGCGGGCTGCTGCTCGTCGTGGGTGCGCTGCTCGTCACCGGCCTATGGGGCCAACTCATCGCACTGCTCCGCGGCCCAATCAGCGGATTCACCACACCGCTATAGCACTCCGGGGCCGCGACCGTTGCGGCGGCGCCACCTCAGGACCGCCCTAGCCGCGGCGCGGCCAGGAGAGCCGGCGATGCCCCCGACGGGAGCGGTGCCGGCCCCGGTGATGAACAGCCCAGCTACCGGCGTGTCATGCCCCGACAGCGCTTGGGTGGGACGCATCCAGCCCAGTTGGTCGGCGCTGACGTTCAGGGACATCGGGTGCGCTCCCGGCCAGCGAAGCTCGTCCGCCATGTCCTGGGGGGTGCGGATGGCTCGCCCCACGATGGTGGAGCGAAAGCTCGGCACCCGCGCCTCCACCGTTTCGATCATGCGCTCAGCCCGAAGATCGTGTCGACGCCCCAGTCCGCCAGTCGCTCGATCAATGCCTGTGCCGCGATCCGCTCCATGCCCAGCTACCTACCCGAACCGGGCAACCGACAACCGCGTTTCAGGCTTGATGACGTCGGGTAGCCGACTGCGACCGGCATTGTCCAGAGACACGAGGAGGTATCGATGGCCACCACCGTCGCGGAAGTTATGGCTCACGAGCCGGCCACCGTCAACGCCGATACCCCGGTCAGCGAGGCGGCCCGAGAAATGCGTACCAGCAATACCGGGAACGTGTTGGTGATGGACGGCGGCCGGCTGATCGGCATCCTCACTGACCGGGACATCGCCATCCGCGTCGTCGCCGAGAACAAGGACCCCAACACACCGGTTCGGCAAGCAGTCAGCGCCGGAGACCTGGCCACGGTCACTCCCGACACCAAGCTGGAAGAGGCCGTACAACTCATGCGCAGCAAGGCTGTCCGCCGGCTTCCCGTCGTCGAGGGTGATCGACCCGTCGGCATCATCAGCATCGGCGACCTCGCCATCGAACGCGACGAGAGCTCAGCGTTGGCCGACATCAGCGCCGCTGAGCCCAACGAGTAACGCCGATTCACGCCGCCAGGTGGTCGTGGAACCATGCGGCGGCAAGCTGTGCCACCCTCTCCAGCGCGCCGGGCTCCTCGAAGAGGTGGGTTGCCCCCTGCACCACCTCGACCCTGCTGGCCGCGGCCAACTGCAGGCTAGCCTCCCGGTTGAGGTCGAGCACCTGAATGTCCATGCTTCCGACGATGAGCAGCGTCGGCGCCTGCACCTGAGGGAGGGCATCGCGGGCCAGATCCGGCCGACCACCACGCGACACCACGGCCCGGATGGAGCGGTCGTGTGCAGCGGCGACCAACGCGGCCGCTGCACCGGTGCTGGCGCCGAACAGCCCCACCGGGAGCCCTCGAGCGGCGGGATGTTCCGTGATTTGCTCGACGGCAGTGATCACCCGCCCGGCCAGCAAGCCGATATCGAAGCGCAACTGCCTGGTGCGGGCGTCCACCTGTTCTTCCGCCTCAGTCAACAGGTCCAGCAACAGCGTGGCCAAACCACTTTCCTGCAGGATGGCAGCCACCGCACGGTTGCGCCTGCTGTGCCGCGAGCTACCCGAACCATGGGCGAACACCACGATGCCAACCGACTCGGCGGGCACAGCGAGATCGCCAGCCAGCCGACCGCCCCGAGATTCGATCGCCAGCGGCATCGTCATAGGCACCGCTCCCACGCTCAGTCACGCCTCCGATCTGGTTCTCCTGCGTGGCGACCCGCATCATTGTCGCTCGGTTCCGAACAACTGTTTATGTGGGGATTGCCGCCGGGCATGCTTATCCGAGGTAACGCTTTCGCCGTCGTCGAGTAGGCCCCGCGGGGGCTACCGTCGATGCGGTGGGCCCGAAACCCGACGTGGTCGTGATCGGCGGCGGTATCGCCGGAGTGTCGATTGGCTACGAGATTGCGGCGCACCGCCGGGTCACGGTGGTCGAGACCGAGTCCAGCCTTGCTGTCCACGCCACCGGTCGATCGGCGGCGATGTACGTGCCTGGCCATGGCACTCCAGCGGTGCGTGCGCTAATCAACGCCAGCGGCCCGCGCTTTGCGACGCTGCCGGCGGAGCTGGGTGGGCCGCCGCTGCTCAGCCCGCGACCGGTGCTGTGGGTGGCCTTCGACGAACCGGGCGAGCATGCGCTGCGCGCCGCGCTCGCCGAACGGGCCGGGGAACCCGATACTGCAGTCGAGCTGCCCGTGACGGAGGCGATCGCCCGCTGCGGCATGCTACGCCCGGACCGGCTGCGGTGCGCGGCGATCGTCGAGGCGGCTTGTGATGTCGACGCGATGGCACTGCACCAGGCCTACGTTCGTGGACTGCGAACCCGCCACGGGAGCGTGCTCACCTCAGCCCGGGTCACCAGGCTCACCAAAATCGCCGGCGGCTGGCGCGTGCACTGTGGCGATGGGCGGATGCTCGACACCGTCGACGTGGTGGACGCGGCTGGCGCGTGGGCCGACATTGTTGCTGGCCTGGCCGGGGTTCGTCCGATCGGGCTGCAATCGCTCCGCCGCACCATCGCCGTAGCGCGAGTGCCTGATCTGAGCCGGATTCGGCCACCCGGTGCGACGGCGTTGCCGATGGTCGTCGAGGCGGCCGAGCGCTGCTACTTCAAGGCGGAGGGCGAGCACCTCCTGCTGTCTCCAGGGGACGAGACCCCGGTCGAGCCGGGCGACGCTCGCCCGGATCCAGAAGACGTGGCACGTGCGCTGGGCCTGGTCGAGGAGTTCACCGCGCTTGGTCTGCGCTCAGTGCAATCAGCCTGGGCAGGGCTGCGATCGTTCGTGGCCGACCGGGATCCGGTCGTGGGCAGCCGACCAGAACATGCTGGCTTCCACTTCTTCGCCGCACAGGGGGGCTCCGGCATCGAAACGGCTCCCGCGCTCGCCGCGCTCGGTGCTTCGGTGATCACTGGCTTACCGCCGCCGTCTGACGTCGCTGTCAAGCCGGCCACGTTGACTCCGCTTCGGCTTGAGCGGCCGTAGCGTGGCGCCTGCGGCCCGACACTCCGATGCGGACGAGGCCATGTGTAGATG
>JALZCN010000372.1 GCA_030863045.1 Actinomycetota bacterium
GCCGGGACACGTGGCTGTGCAGGGCTTGCCGTCCCGATTCCGGGACCTCGGACGGCCACAGCGCGTCCACGAGGTGATCCACGGTCACGGCGCGTCCCTCGGCCAGTGCCAGCAGCGCCAGCACCGCGCGCCGCTTCGGCCCGCGCACGTCGACCGCGACGCCGTCAACGACCAGCCTCAAAGGTCCGAGCAGGTCCACCCGAACCGACGGCCGGTCGTCCACAGCGCCTCCCTTTACCACCAGCATGCTCTGGTGTGAGGCCGGTGCAAGGGCACGCGGGCGCCGTGCAAGCAATCATGCGTTGGAAGTACCGGAAGCTGCTGTGCAAAGCCGGGAACGTTTTGTGGTGCTCGACACACACCACCAAGCTCATCGTTGACGTCAACGTGAAGCTGCCTCGACGTTCACGTCAACGTCAATGACAGGGGTGGTTCAGGTCTGCGAGCGCTCGGCTCGGCGATCAACCGCTCCACCTTGGCCACGCTCTGCTCGAGCTCCGCCTCGAGCCGCTGCAGACCCTCGCGCCGGCGACGCGCCTCACGCAGCTGCCGGCGTAACATCACCAGCACCGTGCGCTTGCCGTGCGAGCTGCTCGGGTCGTCGCAGTACAGGTCGATCACCTGCCCGATTTCCTCCAACGACAACCCGAGGTTCTTCAGCTGGTCGATCCTGCGCAAGCGCTCGAGTTCCACATCCGTGTAGTAGCGATAGCCCGAGCTCGCCGCTCATGCGGGCGCAGCAGTTCAAGCTGCTCGTAGTGCCGGACCGTTCGCGTCGTCACCCCGGCCTGGCGTGCCACCTCGCCGATGCGCATCTGCTGCGACGTCTGCACGGCCACTGTCGACGACTCCTCAGCTTTACCTTTACGTACAGGCGCCTGTAGCGCGGTGATCAGTGTGGCGCCATCAGCGCGACGATGCGCTGGAGATCCGCGACGGATCCAAACTCCACGACGATCCGGCCCTTACGGCGGCCCAGTTCCACCTTGACGCGAGTGTCGAAGGCGTCGGAGAGGTTCTCGGCGAGCTCCTGCAATCCTGGCGCCCGTAGCGAGCGCGGGGCCGGTGCCTTTGGGGGGGCCGGATCGGGCTCGCTGCGAGTCAACGTGACAGCTTCCTCGGTGGCCCGGACTGACAGCCCCTCAGCGACGATCCGCGCCGCCAGCGTTTCCTGCGCAGCGGCTTCGTCCAGGCCGAGCAACGCCCGGGCATGCCCGGCGGACAGCACTCCGGCTGCGACTCTCCGCTGCACCACAACCGGCAGCCGGAGCAGCCGGATGGTGTTGGTGATGACCGGACGGCTGCGCCCGATGCGCGCCGCCAGCTGCTCGTGCGTCACCCCGAAATCGTCTAACAGCTGCTGGTAGGCAGCCGCCTCCTCCAACGGGTTGAGCTGGGCCCGGTGGATGTTTTCCAGCAACGCGTCCCGGAGCATCGCGTCGTCGGCGGTGCTGCGCACAATGGCCGGGATGCGATCAAGCCCAGCCTGTTGGGCCGCCCGCCACCGTCGCTCGCCCATCACCAGCTCATAGCGAACGGTGCCCGGCAGTCCGGTCGCCGGCTCGTCCGGGAGTGGGCGGACCACGATGGGCTGTAGCAGTCCGAACTCGCGGATGGAGTGCACGAGCTCGGCCAAAGCCTCCTCGTCGAACGCCTGCCGGGGCTGGCGGGGGTTGGGTACGACCGCCTCTATGGGCACTTCCTGGTAGACGGCACCCGCGACTCGATCCGTCGATGCGTTCGGGCGGCCGTCCAGCCGACCTTCGGAATGCTGACGCGATGCCGGATCACTGACCGCGGCGCCGCCCGGCCCAGTGGGAATCAACGCCGCCAGGCCGCGGCCGAGGCCACCCTTACGCTGCGGTGCATGGGACGTCGCGCTGCCTGGAGGCATCAACGAGACACCTCACGGGATCCTGGATGGCCACCGTCGAGGTACCCACGACTCAGGGCGATCTCGCGGGCAGCGTCCAGATAGCTCAGCGCCCCGCGGGAGCCGGGATCGTAGACCAGCACGGTCTGCCCGAAGCCCGGTGCTTCCGAAATTTTCACGCTGCGCGGGATCACCGTACGCAGCACCTGGTCGCCGAAGTGGTCGCGGACCTCCGCAGTGACCTGGTCGGCCAGCTTCGTCCGTCCGTCGTACATCGTCAGCAGGATCGTGGACACCCTCAGCGCGGGATTGAGATGCGCCTGCACCAGCTCGATGTTACGAAGTAGCTGGCCGAGCCCCTCCAGCGCGTAGTACTCGCATTGAATGGGAATCAGCACCTCAGGCGCAGCGACCAGCGCGTTGACGGTGAGCAGTCCCAGCGAGGGCGGGCAGTCGATGAAGACGTAGTCGACGCCCAAGTCGTCGAGCGCAGCGCTGGACAGGGTCCTGAGCAGGCGCGATTCTCGGGCCACCATGGAGACCAGCTCGATCTCGGAACCGGCGAGGTCGATGGTGGCCGGGATGCACAGCAGGTTCGACGACTGCGGGCTGACC
>JALZCN010000409.1 GCA_030863045.1 Actinomycetota bacterium
GGTTTTGGGCTCAGCGCACCCGGGTTGCGGCGACCAGGGCGGGGTCGAACCGCCGACCTTCCGATTTTCAGAAGTCTGGATAATAGTTCGCCGAATAACGCTGACGTTCGCGACCTGCGTTTCCGTCATTGATTCGAATGCCGGTGAACGTGGACGAATGCATGCGAATGAGACCAAAGATGAGACCACGAGCGTGCTCACGCCTCGGCAGACGTGACGCTCCGGGCCGGATAGAGGGCGGCTCAAGGGCCTCACATCGCTCGGTGCAGGGTGTTGGCTTGGTGGCGCGGATGATTGCGGAGTGCATGCCATCGGTGACTTGGTGGCTGCCTGTGATGGTGATGTTGGTGAAGCCTGCCGCGGCCAGTCCGTTGTGGTATTCGGCAATGGTGAGGGCGCCGGCCCTCACCGGGCACGCAGATCGCCGTCGTCACCCACGCCGCAGCAGTCAACCACTGACGAATGCCGTGCCTTCAACACGCTTTACTGACATTCCGGTGTGGTTCCTTGGCCAGCGCCCTAACTGGTCAGTCCAGGTAATCGCGCAGGATCCGGGAGCGGGAGGGGTGACGCAGCTTGGACATCGTCTTGGTTTCGATCTGCCGGATGCGTTCCCGGCTGACCCCATGGACTTGGCCGATTTCATCGAGCGTGCGTGGTCGACCGTCGGTGAGCCCGAATCGCAACCGGGTGATGCTGGCTTCCCGCTCGGACAGCGTGGCCAGCACCGACTGCAGGTCCTCCCGCAGCAGGATGAACGAGACGGCATCCATCGCGACCACAGCCTCGGTGTCTTCGATGAAATCGCCGAGCCGGGAGTCGCCCACCTCGCCGATGGTCTGATCGAGTGAGATGGGTTCGCGGGCGTGCTGCTGGAGCTCCAGCACCTTCTCCGGGGCGATGTCCATTTCCCTGGCCAGTTCCTCGGGGGTGGGCTCGCGGCCCAAGTTTTGTCGCAGGTCGCGTTGGACGCTAGCGAGGTTGTTGATCATCTCGGTCGTGTGTACCGGGATCCGGATGGTGCGAGCCTGATCGGCCATCGCCCGGGTGATCGCTTGGCGGATCCACCAGGTGGCATAGGTGGAGAATTTGTAGCCTCTGGTGTAGTCGAACTTCTCCACCGCGCGAATCAGACCCACGTTTCCTTCCTGGATCAGGTCCAGGAAGGCCATGCCACGCCCGGTGTAGCGCTTGGCCAGTGAGACGACGAGGCGAAGGTTGGCCTCCAGTAGATGGTTTTTGGCGCGCTGGCCGTCGCGGACGATCCAGGCCAGATCCCAGCGCAGCTGCGGGCAGAGCTCCTCGGTCGAGTCCGCGGCGCGGCGTACCCGCTCGGCGGCATAGAGCCCGACCTCGATGCGCTTGGCGAGATGCACCTCTTCCTCGGCGTTAAGCAGCGCGACCTTGCCGATCTGCTTGAGATACGCGCGTACCGAATCAGCCGAGGCGGTGGCTTCGGCGTCCTTGCGGGCTTGGCGCAGCGCCTCGGACTCCTCCTCGTCCCAGACACCATCCGAGCCCGGATCACGAGGTGGCTGCGCGTCCCCGCCGTCCACCGTGATCTCCTCGACCTCGACTGACCGCGGCCACCCGGCGCCGTGGACAGCAACCCTGGCGGAATTAGTCGATCGCAGACTCACGCGTGCCGGGCCATCGCGGATAGCCGAGCCGGGCGCATCGAGCTGATCTGGGTTGGCGGTGCGAACCGACGTCATGTCGGTGTTCCCATCCCGGCATCAACGAAAGCCGTGTCATGGTAAAACCGGCAACGACGCGAGCTATGATGCCGCGCGCACGAAAAGTAGTCGGTCACCGCGGACGGTACCGTCAATGGGCTCAACACACCACCGGCGTCAGCCGGACTGTTCACCCCACACCGCGCCCCCGCTATCTGGTTTCAGACGGAATCGCGATGGTGCTGGCTGCGGTACGCAGCGCGACGGACGCCATCGGCCTCTCACGCCAAAGGGGCGCTGCGCCGAGCCGAGGATGATCGGGCCGTTGGCCTCGGTCCATAGCCCTCATCAGTCCCACGGAAGGGCGTTGGTGGCGTGTTTACCGAGGGT
>JALZCN010000458.1 GCA_030863045.1 Actinomycetota bacterium
GCTGCGTAGGGAGGGTGAAGACACTCCCGCCGACCTGCTGATCACCACCGACCTGGCCAATCTGTGGCGGGCCGAGCAGGCGGACCTGCTCCAGGGCGTCACCAGCGAGACGCTGCAGGCTCAGGTACCCGCGCGCCTGCACGACGACGCCGGTGCGTGGTGGGCACTATCGACGCGGGTGCGGGTGCCGGTGGTGTCCACCGAGCGGGTCCCCAAGGGCGCGGTGACCAGCTACGCCAGCCTCGGCGACGCCAGGTACAAGGGTCGCACCTGCCTGCGCACGTCGAACAACGAGTACAACCAGTCGCTGGTCGCTGACATGATCGTCAAGCGGGGGCGGGAGGCAACCACTCAGCTGCTGCGCACATGGATGGCCAACGACCCGAAGATCCTGGGCTCCGACGGGCAGGTGCTCGCGGTGATAGCCGCCGGTGACTGCGACGTCGGGCTGAGCAACCACTACTACCTCGGCCGGGCGTTGAAGGACAACCCTAACTTCCCGGTCGCGCCGGCGTGGCCTGACCAGAACGGGACTGGGGCACACGCCAACGTCTCCGGCGTCGGCGTCGTGCGCGGCTCGGACGCCGTGCCGACCGCGGTGGCGCTCATGGAGTGGCTGACCTCGCCACCCGCCCAGGAGGAGATCGTGTCACTCAGCGAGTTCGCCGCGAACCCGCACGTGCCACCGCCCGCGTACGTCCGGGACTGGGCCAACGTGAAGACCGACCCGATCGACGTCGAGAAGGCCGGGCCCCTGCTCGACGAGGCTGTCGCCCTCATGCTGGAAACCGGGTGGAACTAGCGTCCCCGGCCCGCGAGGCAGCGCCGTCGTCGGCGGCGCCGCTGCGCCGGGTCCGCCGGCGGACTCCGGGATGGGCGGTCCTGGGCGTCCTCATTGCGCTCGCCGTGGCCGGACCGCTCGTGGCGTTGCCCGCCAGTTTCCTGGGCGGGGATGCGGCGTTCGACCAGATCGCCCGGACGCTGCTGCCGCCGGCGCTGGCCAAAAGCGTGCTGCTCGGCGTGGGGGTCGCCGCTGGCACGCTGGTGATCGGCGGTGGGCTGGCGGTGCTCGTTTCGTTCTACGACTTCCCGGGCCGCCGCTGGCTGGACTGGGCGCTGGTGCTGCCGCTGGCGATGCCGGGGTACGTGCTGGTGTTCGTCCTGGTCGGGCAGTTCGGCTACGCGAATCCGTTGCAAAGCAGCCTGTTCGGTGGCGGCCTTCAGCTGCCCGGGCTGCGCGGGCCGACCGGCGCGATTGGCGTCCTCACCGCCGTGCTGTACCCCTACGTCTACGTGCTGGGACGTAGTGCGTTCCTGGGCCAGTCGCGGCAGTCGATCGAGGCGGCACGCAACCTCGGGTGCAGCTACGGGCAGGCGGTGCGCAGCGTTGCGCTGCCGCTGGCCCGGCCGGCGCTGGCCGCCGGTGCGGCCCTAGCGGTCATGGAGGCGCTGGCTGACTTCGGCGTCGTCAACCTGCTCGGCTACCAGGCGCTGACCGACGCGATCTACCGCGTCTGGTACGGCGCTTCCGACCAGGCGGCCGCCCTGCAGCTCGCCACGGTGCTCGTCGGGCTGGCGTTGATCATGGTGGTAGTGGAGCGGCTGTTGCGGGGCCGGGCGCGCTACCACCAGGCGCTCGCCCGTGGTGACGCTGTCACCCCGCGTCGCTTGCGGGGATGGCGTGCCGGGCTGGCGACCGCGCTACCGTGCCTGCTGCTGGCCGTGGTGTTCGCCTTTCCCGTCCTGCAATTGCTGGGCTGGTCTTTCGAAACAGTTGTGGCCGGCCGGGTGAGTGCCATGTTGGGCGAGGCCGCATTCAACACCCTGCTGCTCGGGGCGGCCGCCGCGATCATCGCGGTGATCACGTCGACGGTGATCGTCTACGGCCAGCGGGTCGCACCGTCCCGGGTCGGTGCGGCCGCGGCGCGGCTGGCCTCAGTGGGCTATGCCGTGCCGGGCACGGTCATTGCGGTAGCGATCTACGTGCCGCTGGTATGGGTTGACCGCTGGCTGATCGACGGGTTCGAGGGGCTGTTCGGCATCAGCATCGGGCTCCTGTTCACCGGCACCATCATCGGTCTGGTGTGCGCCTACGTCGTGCGGTTCCACGCCCAAGCCTTCTTCGCGCTGGAGTCAAGGATGGGGCGGGTCAGCCCGAACCTGGATGATGCCGCGCGATCTCTGGGCGCGAACTGGGCGCGGGTGCTCACCGACGTGCATCTGCCACTGCTGTGGCCCGGGGTGCTCACCGCGGCCCTGCTGGTGATGGTGGAGGTCATGAAGGAGCTCCCGGCCACCGCGCTGCTGCGCCCACTGGGCGGGGACACGCTGGCGATCATGGCCTGGGAGGCGACCAAGGACGCCCGCTTCGACACCGCCGCGCTGCCGGCGCTGCTCATCGTTGCGGTCGGCCTGCTTCCCGTGGTGATCCTTATCCGGCTGTGGAGCAGCGTCGGCCCGTCCGCGGCGGCTGATCGCGTGACGCTGGGGTAGCCCGGCGGGCAGGATTGGGGCGTCGCGCCCGGTGCCCGAACCCTGTTTGCTCGTGATACTCGTTCTGTTCGTGGTATCGGGCATCGACGTTGACCGACCATATGTCGTGGTCGCCGCGGCCCAGAATGTTCTCCACCGTGAGACCGATTGGGCAAGCCACGCCGGTACCGCCGATTCCGCAGTAGCCATTAAGGTTCTTGGCATCACCGCAGTCGTCAGCGCGAAGACCTTTATAATCGCGTTTAACGATGATCTCCGGCTCGATCACCGCCGACTCCTTCTCGTATCGCCGGGTGACGGATCGCCTTACTCCGACTCACCTCCCTGCACGCGTGCACCGCACCCCTGCTGCATGTAACCTCTGCCTCGTTACCAATATTGATGTCGGCGGTTTCCGTAGGATCACTGCACTGCCGATCGGCCGTAGCAGCAACCACCAGGGAGCGGGCCATGACCGAGCGATGCTGCAGCCGGCGCGACTTCCTTCGGCGCACCATGGTGGCGGGCGTCGTGGCTCTGGGCGGTCCCGCGCTGTTGTCGGCGTGCACCAGGACGGGCAGTGGCGACACGCTGCAGAATGCTCGTAGTGCTGGCACGATCAAGGTTGGTATCGCGAATGAGGCTCCTTATGGGTTCACCGACCCGAACGGCACGGTGACGGGTGAGTCGGTCGAGGTCGGCCGTGCGGTGCTGAAGGCGTTAGGGATCAGCGACATCCAAGCGACGACCGTCGAATTCGGCTCGCTCATCCCGGCGCTCAACGCCCGCCAGTTCGACATGGTCACCGCGGGTATGTTCATCAACCCCGCGCGTTGCGCAAACGCGGCCTTCTCCATCCCGGACTACACCGCGCCGACGGCGTTCTTGGTGCCAACCGGTAACCCGCAGGGCGTGCGGACCTTCGCCGACATCGTGTCGAAGAACCTGCGCCTCGCCGTGCTCAGTGGCGCCGTCGAGCAGGGGTACGCGCAGAAAAGCGGGGTTCCCGACAGTCAATTGCAAGTGTTCGACACTCAAAACACGTTGCTGCAGGCCGTGACGGCAGGCAGGGCTGACACCGCGGCGCTGACCAACATCTCGCTGAACTACCTTGTGCAGAAGAACCCCGCTGCCGCGGTGGAAGTCACGCCCGGCTTCTTCCCGGTAATCGACGGTAAGGAAACGATACCGGCAGGCGCGTTCGTGTTCCGCAAGGGGGAGGACGCGCTGCTCAACGCGTTCAACACCGAGCTCAAAAAGCTGCAGGACAGCGGCGAGTGGCTGCGGCTCGCGCAGCCGTTCGGGTTCACGCAGGAGAACGTGCCCAAGGCCGATGTGACCACCGAGCGGCTCTGCTCGGCGGGCTGAGCCCTGTTGGACAACCTCCCGCGAATCGTTTCGGTCCTGCTCCAGGGGCTGCCGGCGACGGTCATCGCAACGGTCGGCGGGATCGTGCTGACCATCGCGCTGTCCTTCGCTGCTGGGCTCGCGTTGCTGTCGGGCAGCCGGGTGGTGCGCGGGCTGACCCGAATCTACGTCGAGGGCTTCCGGGGCACCTCGGAGGTCGTCCAGCTGTTCTGGATCTACTTCGTGCTTCCGGTGCTGGTCGGGTTCCAGTTGGTCCCGCTGTTCGCCGGCGTCCTTGTGTTGGGGCTCAACCACGGGGCTTACGGCGCGGAAATCGTCCGGGGTGCGGTGCAGTCGGTGCCGCGAGCGCAGTACGAGGGCGCGATCGCGCTGAACCTCTCGCCGGCGCAGCGGATGCGTCGGGTGATTTTGCCGCAGGCCGTCGTGGAGATGCTGCCACCGCTGAACAATCTGTTCATCCAGCTGCTCAAGTCGACCGCGATCCTGTCGCTGATCACAGTGGCGGAGGTGACCAGGCAGGGCCGCGAGGTGCTCGTGCCCAACTTCGGCGGTGACATCGTGCTGATCTTCGTAGCAATGCTGCTGATCTACCTGGTACTGGCCATGCTCATCACGGTGGTCATGCGGTTGGCCGAGCGCCACGCGGCAGCGAAGGTAGGGCGCCGCCCGTCGCAACAAGCTCGGATTGTGGCCACCACGGGAGCCGGGGTTGCCTGATGCCGCTGTGGGATTGGGACTACGCGTTTGACATCCTGCCCGACCTGCTGCGCGCCCTCGTGACTACGATCGAGATCACCTTGCTCGCGTCCACTGTGGCGCTGGTGCTCGGTCTGCTTATCGCCGTCGTCCGGTGGGCCCGGATTCCGGTCATCGACCAACTCCTGCGAGCATTGGTGGAATTCATCCGCTCCACCCCGCTGCTCGTGCAGATCTTTTTCCTGTTCTTCGTGCTGCCACAGTTCGGCATCACGCTTAGCGCAATCGTTGTGGGGGTGCTTGCACTCGGGGTGCACTACGCGACCTACACTTCGGAGGTCTACCGCGCCGGCATCGAGGCGATCCCGATTGGGCAGTGGGAGGCGGCCACCGCACTAAGCCTGCCGCGCGGGCGGACGTGGACTGGCGTCATCCTGCCGCAGGCGATCCCCCGTGTGCTCCCCGCACTGGGCAACTATGTGATCTCGATGTTCAAGGAAGTCCCCCTGCTACTCGCAATCGGGGTGGTGGAGGTCGTCAACGCGGCTCGCGAGATCGGCTCGGTGACCTTCCGGTTCGTCGAGCCCTACACCATCGCTGGGGTCCTGTTCCTACTGTTGAGCTATCCAGCTTCGATGCTGGTCCGACGACTGGAGCGTCGCCGTGCCGACGTCTGACACGACCACCACCGAACCCATGATCGTCTTTGATAATGTCGAGAAGCGCTTTGGTCCCAACGTGGTGCTCGCCGACCTCAACTTCGCGGTGCAGCCGGGCGAGCATGTCACGCTCATCGGACCATCCGGCTCGGGTAAGACGACGATCCTCCGGCTGCTCATGACGCTGGAGAAGGTAGAGGCCGGCACGATCCGCGTGGGCGGGACATACCTATCGCATATGGAGAAAGGCGGCAGGCTCGTCCCCGCCGACGAGAAGCACTTCCGCGAGGTGCGTAAACGCATCGGCATGGTATTTCAGCAGTTCAACCTGTTCCCGAACATGACCGTCCGCGGCAACCTCATCGAAGGCCCAACCCGGGTGCTCGGTCTGTCCAAGGACGAAGCGAACGCGCGCGCCGCAGAATTACTCGAGCTGGTTGGGTTGGAGGAGAAGATCGACGCCCATCCGACGCAGCTCTCCGGCGGGCAGCAGCAGCGCGTCGCGATTGCACGCGCACTGGCGATGCGCCCGGAAGTGCTGCTGCTCGACGAAGTCACCTCTGCGTTGGATCCCGAGCTCGTCGCCGGCGTGCTGTCACTGCTACGCGACATCGGCGACACCACCGACCTCACCATTCTCTGCGTGACCCATGAAATGGGCTTCGCGCGGGACTTCTCCCATCGGGTGATGATGCTGGATGGCGGCAGGGTGGTGGAAGACGCGCCGCCCGCGCAGTTATTCAGCGAGCCGCGCGAGCAGCGCACCCGGGACTTCCTGCGGGCAGTGCTAGATCGGCGTTGAGAGGCGAGCGCCCTGGTCGTCGGGAGCGCGCAACATTGTCTCGACGCCGTCACTACTCACACGCGCGCGCCGCATATGAAGGCGAAGCGGTCGACGAAGTTGAGCACGGGCTCTGAATACCGCTCCCGGATCTCCTGCTGGCCGGCTGCAATCTCCTCCGGGGAGAACGAGTGCAGCACCGACATCCACTGTCGCCCGGCCAGCTCAATCCAGTGTTCCCGATCCACGGTGATCGGGAACTCCTCATAGCTGACTTCAGCATCCAGACCGATGGCGCGCATGGTCTCCACGATCATGTCCGGCTCCGGGTGGTTCACAGCGAATCGGTCCAGTGCCGCCTGGAACAGCGGGTACTCCAGCCGCGGCGGCAGTGTTACCACGAGGATTCGCCCGCCGGGCGCCAGCAGATCCGCCAAGCCCTGCATCGTCTGCGGCAGGTCGGTGACGTGGTGAATCGTCTCTTTGATGAGAATCCCGTCGAGCTTTTCATACGGCAATTTCACCCGGCCGGCCGCGACATCTTCCGCGGTGGCCCGGATGGGACGTAGCCGTGGGTTATCGGGCAGCTGGTCGAGCATCGGCTGCGAGGGATCGATGCACAGGATTGGTCTGTCCGGCGACGCCCTCTGGGCGAGTCGCCCGAGAAACAAACCGGTCCCGGCGCCGATGTCGGCAATGCGGCTGCCTGGGGTCATCCGCAGCCGCTTGCCGATGTGGTCACTCATCCAGGACAAGTACTCCGGGCGGTGCGCCCACGTGTCGTCGTACTGGGTAGCGATGTTCTCGTAGTGCTCCTCGGCGCGATGGGCCACGGACATGCACCTCCTCGTGAGTCTCCTGTCCGGACGACCGTAGGCGAGTTCCGTGGCCATCGGAAAGCGGAACAAACATGTAGCACAGCATTGCTCGCGAGTGATGACGTAAGTGCAAGTGTCCGCCCTGCAACGCTACAGATCTGCGCCTTCTCAGCACCACCCCCGTACAGGCCGCGACATCGACCTGGCCAGCGCCGTGGTGGCATAGACACGTCAGCCAGGACGAGGCACAGAAGGAGTTGAGCACACTGCCCGAACGTAGACGAACAGCCAATGCCAACTCGCCGCCTTCTCTGCCATGCGCGGGAGGAGTGGCGCCGTCGGAAGTCGAAAGACACAGGCGGGAAAGAGCTACCGCGGCTACATTGAGCGCACATCAAGGCTTCGCAACCATGGGCTACCGCAGCCCAAACGGTGGGTTCGTCGCGCTCGTCCCGGGAAAGCACGCCGGGCACTGGGGCACCGATCTATGGCTGGATGAGTCGTGGACGGCTGCGGGAGACCGCGCACCGCGTTACCTGACCGCTGTAGCTGACGGGCGGCGGTCGCTGGTGGCGACCAGCACCAACTGGTTGGCAGCGTAATATGTCTGTTACATTCAGTGGATGTCGGGCAAGAACCTACACTGCGCCGGACCCCACGTGATGATCGAGGCCCCGTCCACTTCGGATGGTTCGGACATATGGCGAATTGCACGCGATTCCAACGAATTGGACCTCAACTCGTCGTATGCCTATTTGTTGTGGTGCCGTGATTTCGCCGGTACCTCGGCGGTCGCCAGGGCGGACGGGGACGTGGTCGGTTTCGTCATCGGTTACGTGCGGCCGCAGGCGCCGGATACTCTGGTGACCTGGCAGATTGCGGTACACGCCGTGCACCGCGGGCGGCGCATTGCCACTGCCCTGCTCCACGACGTGATGCGGCGTGCTTCAGGGGCCGGAGTGACGTACCTGGAAACCACCATCACGTCAGGCAACGAGGCCTCGATTGGATTGTTCGGAGCGCTGGCCGCTCGCTGGGGTGCTCCCGTGCAGCGATCCCCACTGTTCCACTCGGCGCAGTTCCCGGACGAACACGATACCGAGGAGCTGTTCCGGATCGGCCCGTTCGCGCTCGCCCACGCGCCTGTACCGGTCTGACCCGCACCAGGCGACATCGCCGGTGTCGCGACATCATCGGGACCTGACAGGAGAATTTTGAACGTCTTCACACTTGAATCCAAGGTGCGGAGCTATTGCCGAAGCTGGCCGACGACCTTCGACCGAGCAATCGGAAGCCGCCTGTACGACGAGAAGGGTCGCGCGTATCTCGATTTCTTCGCCGGCGCAGGCGCGCTCAACTACGGCCACAACAATCCGGTGCTCAAGCGTGCCGTGATCGACTACCTGGAACGCGATCGGGTCACCCATTCGCTGGACATGAACACCGTGGCGAAACGGGACTTCCTCCAGACGCTACTGGACGTAGTCCTGCGGCCGCGCGGCCTGAACCACAAGGTGATGTTCCCCGGTCCGGCGGGCACCAACGCCGTGGAAGCCGCGCTCAAGCTAGCCCGCAAGGTGACCGGTCGTACGTCGGTCATCTACTTCACCAACGCCTTCCATGGCATGACGCTCGGTGCGCTGTCCGTGACCGGTAACTCCTCGAAACGCGGCGGGGCGGGGATCCCCTTGCTGCACGCCACACCCATGCCATACGACAACTACTTCGACGGGCAGATTCCGGATTTCCTGTTCTTGGATCGATTGCTGGAGGACAGTGGCAGCGGGCTGGACGAGCCGGCGGCCGTGATCGTGGAGACCGTGCAGGGCGAGGGCGGCGTCAAGACCGCTCGGGTGGAGTGGTTGCAAGGTCTTGCTGAGCTGTGCCATCGCCGCCGGATCCTGCTGATCGTCGACGACGTGCAAATGGGCTGCGGTCGTACCGGCCCCTTCTTCAGCTTCGAGGTCGCCGGGCTGGTCCCGGACATCGTGTGCCTGTCCAAGTCCATCGGCGGGTATGGCCTACCGCTTGCGCTCACCCTGATCAAGCCGGAGTTGGACATCTGGGAGCCGGGCGAGCACAACGGCACCTTCCGTGGAATCAACCTGGCCTTCGTCGCCTCCACTGAGGCGCTGCGCAGCTACTGGTGTGACGACAGGCTGGAGAAGAGCACCCTGGCCAAGGGCGAGCAGATCGCTCGGGTGCTGAACGAACTGGTGGAGACCTATCCGGACATCCCCATGCAGGCCCGGGGCCGGGGCCTGGCCCGCGGCTTAGCGGTGCCCAACGGGAAGCTGGCGGACCGGGTGTGCCGCAACGCCTTCGATCGGGGGCTGCTGATGGAAACCTCGGGGCCGGAGGGCGAGGTGGTCAAGCTGATGCCGCCGCTCACTGTGACCGATGCTGAACTGGACGAGGGACTAGCGTTGGTCACCGAGTCCGTGAAGGGAGCACTAGGGTGATCGTTCGATCAGTACAGGACATCACCGGCACCGACCGCGACGTGCAGACCCCGAACTGGCGCAGCAGGAGGATCGTGCTGGCGAAGGAGAACGTGGGCTTTTCGGTGCACGAGACCACGGTCTACGCCGGCACGGTGAACGACTTCTGGTATGTCAACCACGTTGAGGCCGTGTTTGTCGTCGAGGGCGAGGGCGAGCTGCTGGACAAGGAGACTGGCGAGGTCCACCAGCTAGCGCCGGGTTCGCTGTACCTGCTCGACGGCCACGAGCACCACCAGTTGCGGCCCCGCACCCGGATGCGGACAGTGTGCGTGTTCAACCCACCCCTGACAGGGCGGGAGGTGCACGACGAACACGGCGTGTACGCGCTCCCTGTCGAGACGACGCCGGCTACATCCTGAGGAGAAGAGCATGACGGTGACCGGCACCAGGACCGGCGACCGCTACCCCACCCGCCTAGTCGACAGCACCGAACCCATTGAACGCACCGATCCGACGGTCTGGCCGGGTGGAATCGGCGGCCCGATCGACCCCGCGACGCTTGCCTCCTATGAGGCCCGGGGGTACTTGATCGCCGAGGACTTGCTGAGCCAGGCCGAGGTGCGAACCTACTTGCAGGAACTGCGGCGGCTGACCAACAGTGAAGAGCTCAAGGCTGACGAGCGGGTGATCGTGGAGAAGGACTCCGC
>JALZCN010000468.1 GCA_030863045.1 Actinomycetota bacterium
GTGCACGACCTTGCGCGGCTGGGTCGTGCCGCCGCGGCGCTTCCTCGGTTGCGGGAGCTGGCCGAGGTCGTTGAGGGCCCGCTGGTGGTGGCTCGGGCTGCCTACGCCGCCGCCCTGGCCTCCGAGGACGCTGCAGGGCTTGAAGCGAGTTCCGCGAACCTCGACGAATGCGGCGCTGTTCTCCTCGCGGCCGAGGCCTCCGCCGACGCGGCCGTGGCCTGGCGTCGGAACGGGCAGTTGCGTCAGGCGGCCGGCGCCGAGCGACGGTCAGCGGTGCTGGCCGCTCGCTGTGAGGGTGCCCGCACGCCCGCCCTGGTTACCGCCGTCCCGGCGCGGGCTGCGCTCACTCCCCGGGAGCTCGAGATTGCCCGCCTTGCTGCGGCTGGCCTTTCCAACAAGGACATCGCTGAGCGCCTGTGCCTGTCGCACCGCACTGTGGAGAACAAGCTCCATGCTGCGTACGAGAAGCTCGGCGTGCAGGGACGGGGCGACCTCGCGCAAACCCTCAAGATCCACTGATTCGCGTCGAACCTCCGAACAGAGTGGCCACCACTCTCCCGAGATGGTCGCCGGCAGAGCAATGTTGTGGCCCATGACGGAACACAAAACAGCCCCCATGGAAATCGCATTCGTTATCTATCCAGGCTTGGCCCCGCTGGATCTGGTGGGGCCACTGCAGGTGATCAGGGCCCTGAGCTTATTCAACCCGGACTACCGAGCTGTCGTGGTGGGTGAGACACTCGATCCCATCGAGACGGACAGCCCGCTGAAGATGGTGGCGGACAAGACCTTCAGCCAGGTCCCAAATCCCTTTGTGGTCATCGTGCCGGGTGGGGCGGCGGCGGCGATGAGGGCTTTAGGCAATGATTCGCTGATCGCCTATGTGCAACGCGCCAGCGAAAGGGCTGCGGTGGTCGGCTCCGTGTGCACCGGTTCGCTGATTCTTGCGGCCGCCGGGCTGCTGGAAGGGAAGGCAGGCAACAACGCACTGGGGCTTTTCCAAGCAGCTTGAGCGGTTGGGCGCGCACTACCTGCCCGAACGGCGTTGGGTCGAGGACGGCAGGGTGCTGTCCTCCGCCGGGATCACGGCCGGCATTGACATGGCGTTGCATCTAGTCGGCAAGTTGGCCGGCGAAGATGTCCTCCGGCAGGTGCAACTGGTCATCGAATACGATCCCAAGCCGCCGTTCGGGGGCATCGATTGGAGCGGGGTCGACCGGGACATGCTGGATCCGGTAGTCAACCAGTGGATCGACGAGGGCTTGGCGGATCGGCCAGATCTACGCGCCCGGCTTCGTGCTGAGGCCGTTGGTGCTTGACAGGTTGCGAAACACCCACCAAGGAGTTGCGACATGTTGCATGCGCATGAAGACACGCTCAGAACAATCTACGACGCCTTCGTCAAGGGTGACGTCGAAACGGTCATGAGCTTGCTCACCGACGACGTCGAGTACCACATCTCCGGCCGGAGCCCAGTGTCGGGCAGCTACTCGGGAAAGGGCAAGGTTCTGAGTCTCTTCCGAAAGCTGATGGAGCTGTCTGGAGGAACCTTTCGGTTGGAAGTCCAAGACATCCTGGCAAACGATGAGCATGGCGTCGCCCTGACCGTTGAGTACGGCCAGCGTGACGGCAAGAGCATGGAAAACCATGCGGTCCACGTGTGGGAATTCCGGGGCGGCAAGTGCGCGCAATTCCGGGGTTACAACGAGGAAGTCTGGGACGAATTTTGGTCGTAAAGGTGCGTCGACGAGCCGCTGCCCATGATCCGCGCGGCGGCTCGACGCTAGGGTGGGCCAGTGAGTTTCGTGTTGTTGCCCGCTGTGGACGTCGCCGGCGGCCGGACCGTCCGCCTCACCCAGGGCAAAGCGGGCACGGAGACCTGTTATGGCGACCCAGTTGAGTCCGCGTTGGCCTGGCAGCGCGATGGCGCCGAGTGGATCCACCTGGTCGACTTGGACGCGGCATTCGGCCGTGGCTCCAACGCCGAGCTGCTGGCTGAAGTGGTCGGTGGGCTGGACATCGCGGTGGAGCTCTCGGGCGGGATCCGGGACGATGCGTCGCTGCAGCGGGCGCTGGCCACTGGCTGCGCCCGGGTGAACCTGGGAACAGCTGCCGTAGAGAATCCGGCCTGGTGCCGCAAGGTGCTCGCCGAGCACGGCGAACGGATCGCGGTCGGGCTCGATGTGCGGATCATCGACGGGCAGCACATCCTCGCCGCGCGCGGGTGGACCGCGTCGGGCGGGGACCTCTGGGAGGTACTGGAGCGCCTGGACGCCGACGGTTGCCCGCGCTACGTGGTCACTGATGTCACCAAGGACGGAACCTTGCGCGGACCCAACCTGGACCTGTTGCGCGCGGTCTGTGCTCGCACCAAAGCTCCGGTGATCGCCTCCGGCGGCGTTTCTGGTGCCGGCGACGTGGCCGCGCTGGCCGCGTTGGCGCCCGAGGGCGTGGAGGGTGTGATCATCGGCAAAGCGCTCTACACCGGGGCGCTAACCCTGCCCGACGCGTTGGCTGCCGCCTGCTGATCGCAGGTGTCCGGCTTAGGCTGAGTGGATGCCGGTTGCCGTGCGCGTGATTCCCTGCCTGGACGTCGATGCCGGCCGGGTGGTCAAAGGGGTCAACTTCACCGCGCTGCGGGACGCCGGTGATCCCGTCGAGCTGGCCACCGCTTATGACGCGCAAGGCGCCGACGAGCTGACCTTCCTGGATGTCACCGCGTCCGCAGCGGACCGGGAGACGACTTACGACGTGGTCCGCCGCACGGCAGAGTGCGTGTTCATCCCGCTCACCGTTGGGGGCGGGATCCGCGAGGTGTCGGATGTGGACCGCCTGTTGCGGGCGGGTGCGGACAAGGTGAGCATCAACACCGCCGCAGTGGCCCGCCCCGAACTGCTGCGCGAGGCCAGTCACCGCTTCGGCGCGCAATGCATCGTGCTTTCGGTGGATGCCCGGCGAGTGTCATCCGGCCGGCCACTAACCCCATCCGGCTTCGAAGTGACCACCCACGGTGGGCGGCGCGGTACCGGGATCGATGCAGTGGCCTGGGCGGCCCGTGGCCAGGAGCTCGGCGTCGGGGAGATCCTGCTCAACTCGATGGACGCCGACGGAACCAAGGCGGGTTTCGACCTCGAGATGATCTCGGCCGTGCGAGCCGTCGTCACGGTCCCGGTGATCGCCAGTGGCGGCGCGGGAGAGGTGGAGCACTTCCCGCCCGCGGTGGCCGCCGGCGCCGATGCGGTGCTCGCCGCCAGCGTTTTCCATTTCGGACAGTTGCGGATCAGCGAGGTCAAAGACGGCCTGCGCGGTGCGGGGGTGGCAGTGCGGTGAGTGGACTGCAGCCCGGGATCGCCGGGAGGCTGAAGCGCAACGCCGACGGGCTGGTGTGCGCAGTGGTGCAGCGGCGCGGCACGGGCGAAGTGTTGATGGTGGCCTGGATGGACGACGAGGCGCTGCACCGCACCCTGACCACCGGGCGCGCCACCTTCTGGTCGCGCAGCAGGCAGACCTATTGGGTCAAGGGGGAGACCTCCGGGCATACCCAGCACGTGCACGAGGTGCGGTTGGACTGCGACGGCGATGCGGTGCTGCTCGTTGTCGACCAGACCGGCCCGGCCTGCCACACCGGAGCCGCAACCTGTTTCTCCCAGGTGCTCAGAGATCCCCAGTCAGGTACCGCTGCAGGTTTGGGGCAATCGCGGTGACCACAGTGTCGTGGTCAGCGGAGGCCAGTGGCTCAAGGCGGATCACGTAGCGCAACATTCCGAGGCCGGCCATCTGGGTGCCACACAGTGCTGCCCGCAGATCTGGCCGGTCCGGAGCCACCACCGCTGAGATCTTGCCGAAGACCACCCGGCTGATAAACTCGCGAAACATCCTGGCGGCGTCCTCGTGACCGGCCACGCTGCGCATCAACGCGGCCAGCGCACCACCGCCATTGGCGTCCCACACCGAAAGGAACGTTCGTAGAATCCGCTCGGCCACCTGCTCGCGTTCGCCGTCCAGTACTCGAGCAATGATCTCTCCCGGGTTGAACGGAATCTCCATCACCGCGACGAACAGTGCATCCTTGCCGCCGAACCAGTGATTCACCATTGCGGGGTCCACCCCGGCACGCTGCGCGATTCTCCGTACTGTTGCCCCGTCGAAGCCTCGTTCGGTGAACTCCACCCTGGCCGCATCGAGCAGCGCCGTGCGGGTGTCTTCCCCAGCGGGTCGCCGGCCCCGAGGCCGGCCACCACCGGCGGCGGGCGCCGTCACGCCGTCCAGCTCATCGATACATGCCTCTTTCAACGAACGATGAGAAGGTATGCCCGAAAACGTCCTGGCGTCAACGGGCGGGCACAATACGTCCATGGTCAGCATTTCCGACACTGCCAACGGGCAACAGCAGCCGAGCCGGGAGCGATTCCGCGTACTGGCGACCGATCGCCGAGTGATCCCAGTGACCCGGACACTGCTCGCCGACGGCGAAACCCCCCTGGGCGTCTACCGAAAGCTCGCCCAAGGCCGGCCCGGCACGTTCCTCTTTGAGTCGGCGGAGAACGGTTCGTCCTGGTCGCGCTGGTCGTTCGTCGGGGTGCACAGTGCCGCCACGCTTACCGAGTCCGGCGGTCGCACAGTCTGGCGCGGGACGCCGCCGGTGGGGCTTCCGGGAACGGAGCAGGCGTGGGGGGGAACACCGCTGGAGGCGTTGCGGGAAACCGTCGCGGTTCTGCACACCGAGCCGCTGGCGGGTCTACCTCCGCTCACCGGTGGGATGGTCGGCTACCTCGGTTACGACGCGGTGCGGCGCCTGGAACGGCTGCCGGAACTGGCGGTAGACGACTTACGAGTGCCAGAACTGGCGATGTTGCTGGCTACCGACCTGGCCGCGCTGGACCACCATGAGGGCACCATCACGTTGATCGCCAACGCGATCAACTGGGACGATTCCCCGCACCGTGTCGACGAAGCGTACGACGACGCGGTGCTCCGGTTGGACGCGATGGTCGCCGAGTTGTGCACGCCGGCCCCGGCTAGCGCGGCGGTGTTCAACCGCCCGGCCCCGGGGTTCGTGCGCCGCCGCAGCCCTGAGCAGCACCACGCCGCGGTCGAGGCGGCCAAAGAAGCGATCCGCGCCGGTGAGGCGTTTCAGGTGGTGGTCTCCCAACGATTCGAGATCGCCACCGAAGCCGACCCGCTGGACATCTACCGGGTGCTGCGCACCACCAACCCCAGCCCGTACATGTACCTGCTCACCCTCGAAGAGTTCAGCATCGTCGGCTGCAGCCCGGAGTCCCTGGTGACGGTTCGGGACGGGAAGGTCACCACGCACCCGATCGCAGGCACCCGCCCCCGCGGCGCCGACCCGGACGAAGACAGCTGGCTGGAGAAGGACCTGCTCGTCGACGAGAAAGAACGCGCCGAGCACCTCATGCTCGTCGACCTCGGTCGCAATGACGTCGGCCGGGTGTGCCGGCCCGGCTCGGTACACGTCACCGATTTCTTCCGAGTCGAGCGCTACAGCCACGTCATGCATCTGGTCTCCACGGTCACCGGCGAGCTGGCACCGGGCCGAACCGCGTTCGACGCGGTCGCTGCCTGCTTCCCCGCCGGGACGCTGTCCGGCGCACCCAAACCGCGCGCGATGGAGCTCATTGAGGAGCTCGAACCGACTCGGCGGGGGGTGTACGGGGGGGTCGTCGGCTACCTGGACTTCGCCGGCGATGCCGACACGGCGATCGCCATCCGCACCGCCATGATCCGCAACGGAGTGGCCTACGTGCAGGCCGGTGGAGGCATCGTCGCCGATTCCGACCCGGAGGCCGAGGACGCCGAGTGCCTGAACAAGGCCGGCGCGGTACTGGCCGCCATCGCCGCCGCGGGCACCTTGCGGCTGGCCGCCGGAGACACCGCCGGATCGTTACGTGCCTGAGCGCCCTCCGTCGCGCAGGGCGCTCGCGGTTACCGGCGTGCTGTTGATGGCCGCGTCGGTGGCGCTCGGCGGCGCGGCGATGGCGGGGTGGGCCCGGGTGGATTTCCAGGTACCGCTGCGCGGGATCGTCGCGGTCCCGCTGGACGGCTCCGCGGTGCTGCCCGCGCTGGGGCCGCTGGCCTTGCTCGCGCTCGCCGCGGTGGCCGCGGTGCTGGCGATACCCGGATGGGCGCGATGGTTGGTGGGAGCGTTGCTGGTGGCCGCAGCCGTGCCGCCGGTCATCGCGGTGTTGCGGGTTGCTGACGGGGATTGGCTCACCGGTGCGGCGATGTCCGCAGTCGAGCTGCCCGTCCGGTCGGTCCCGGTCGGAACGGCCACCGTGCTTTTCGCAGGACCCGCGTTGGCCGCGGGCGGGGCAGCGCTGCTCACTGCGGCCGGCGTCGTGCTGGGGGTCCGCGGCCACCGGATGCCCCGGCTGGGTCGCCGCTACCAGTCGCCAACCGCCCGCTCGACCGGGTACGCGCAGGGTCACCCCGACGGGGGGTTGTGGGAGCGGTTGGACGTCGGCGAGGACCCTACGGCGTAGGGGAGACCCGGTGACGGGACGTCGGTCGGGCCGGAGCTAGCATCGATACCCGGTTGCGCAAGGGGGCGGAAGGGGAGAGGCTTGAGTGTCCTGGAGACGATCCTCGAAGGGGTCAAAGCCGACCTCGCGGCCCGCGAAGCCGCCGTCGATTTCACCGAGATCAAGCGGCGCGCCACCCGGGTGCCGGCTCCCCGGGACGCTCTGACCGCGTTGCGAGGTCCCGGAATCGGCGTCATCGCCGAGGTGAAGCGGTGCAGCCCGTCTCGAGGAGCTCTGGCCGACATCCCGGACCCGGCGGGCCTGGCCGCCGACTACGCGGCGGCCGGCGCGCGGATGATCAGCGTGCTGACC
>JALZCN010000517.1 GCA_030863045.1 Actinomycetota bacterium
CCCCCCAACACGCCGGCTCCAGCCGGCCACCCCGCTGGTGGGGGATGAGGCGCTCGATACCAATCACGGAAAGCCACTTCCGCATCGGTGCGGCTGAGCCCGCTCGCCCCGTCGTCTTGACTGCTTCGGCTGCGATGTCCTGAACGGTCATGACAAGCCTCCCAGTGATGAACTGACCGGCAACCTGAAAAGATTCATGAATAAGACTGCGCACCCATCCGGGCGGGATAGTCCTTCTGCCTTGCGCTCTGCAGCTCATGCAACTGCCGGTAGAGGAAGCGTTGTGCTTTCTCTTGCCGTCTCCTGCGAGCCGCGAACTTCGCCTTGCTGAGCCGGTAGCCGATGAGAATGCCGACGGCAAAGATCGCTAGGACGGATGCCAGCAGAACGATCAATTCAACAGTCATGTCCTCAACCTCCTTGGTGGCCTCGCCGTGAACCTCGACAACCTCTCAGTAGCGCCTCGTATCTGCCCCAACAGCCCGGCTTCCGCTGCCGGAAGCCGACCCGTCGTCGCAGCCAGTTACCCCACCTCAACGCAAAGTAAACGTACGAGCCTGAGTCGGCGTTCACGTGTGTCGCGAACTTGACGTCACGGACGTCCAACGGCGCTCGAGATGTCGGTGACGTCGAGGTCACGACACAGACAAGGAGTGGCTCGCTGGGTTCGACAAGGTTACGACCTGCCTCGGACCACATTCCGACGCTGCCGCAGCTCGTCCTCACTGATCTCGCCGCGGGCGTATCGCTGCGCGAGGGTTTGCTCGGCTGCGCTTCGCGCTTGCTGCTTTGGTGACCTGCGGTAGATCAGGTACCCGACTGCCGACAACACCATTGTCAAGAACAGCACCGGGAAGATGAGCCACCAGCCGGGTCCACCGGCGCCAGGACCGTGCCCCCAGCCCGAGTACGTGAGCACCGCATCGCTCACCAGTTGTGTCAACATCACGATCTCCCTTGTGCGATTTGGCCGAGCTCGGTGCCCTGGCCGGACGCCCGATATTCCGCCGCCGGTATGGGGATCGTCATCGGCGTGGCAGAGGTAATCGGGCTACGCCGGGCAGTGCAGCCATCGTGATCGGCGTACCCCCGCGGACGTAGGCCGGGTGTCGCGGTGATCGGTTACTGCACAACCGCACGACCGGTGCGAATGCCCCAGGCGCGCGGTGTGCAGGCCGGTCCGGCTACCGTGCCTCGGCGGCCGGCAACCGGTTCGAGAACACCTCAGGAGGCTGCGTGCGCGTGGTGACCACGTCGTTGACCCAGCGGATCGCCGACGAACTGGGTGTGCCCAAGCGGCAGATCGGAGCCGCCGTTGAGCTGCTCGACGGCGGGGCCACCGTGCCGTTCGTTGCCCGGTACCGCAAGGAGGCCACCGGCAGCCTTGACGATGCGCAATTGCGCAACCTGCAGGAGCGGCTGCTCTACCTGCGTGAGCTGGAAGAGCGCCGGACGACGATCCTCAACTCGATCCGCGAGCAGGGCAAGCTCGACGACGCCCTGGCGGCGCGGATCATGGCGGTCGACTCCAAGGCGCGGCTGGAGGATCTCTACCTGCCCTACAAGCCCAAGCGCCGGACCAAGGCGCAGATCGCCCGGGAAGCCGGGCTCGAGCCGTTGGCCGAGGGGCTGCTCGCCGATCCGACCCAGGATCCCCACGCCACCGCCGTGCCGTACGTCGATGCGCAGCGGGGCGTGCCTGACGCCGCCGCAGCGCTGGACGGCGCCCGCGCCATCCTGGTTGAGCGCTTCGCCGAGGACGCCGACCTCATCGGATCGCTGCGCGAACAGATGTGGACCCGGGGCCGTTTGGTGTCAAAGGTGCGTGACGGCCAGCAGGAGGCCGGCGCAAAGTTCGCCGACTACTTCGATTTCGCCGAGCCATTCACCAAGCTGCCCTCACATCGGATCCTGGCGCTGTTCCGGGGCGAGAAGGAAGGCGTCCTCGATCTCTCGGCCGAACCGGAGTCGGCGCCGGAGGCCGAGGAAGACCGTTACGAGCAGGCCATCGCGGCGTGGTTCCGCGTCGATGACCGGGGCCGCGCGGCTGACCGCTGGCTGACCGACACGGTGCGCTGGGCCTGGCGCACCCGCATCCTGCTGCACCTGGGCATCGATGCCCGCATGCGCCTGCGCCAGGCGGCGGAAGCCGAGGCGGTGCGCGTATTCGCCGCCAACCTGCGTGACCTGCTGCTCGCCGCGCCCGCCGGCGCCCGGGCGACCATGGGGCTGGACCCCGGCTACCGCACCGGCGTGAAGGTCGCAGTCATCGACGCCACCGGCAAGGTGGTGGCCACCGAGACTATCTACCCGCACGTTCCCCAACGCCGCTGGGACGAAGCGCTGGCCGTGCTTGCGCGACTGGCCACGATGCACCGCGTTCAGTTGGTCGCGATCGGCAACGGCACCGCTTCGCGAGAGACCGACAAGCTGGCCGCCGAGCTGGCCAAACGGGTGAGCGTCACCAAGGCAGTCGTGTCGGAGGCCGGCGCCTCGGTGTACTCCGCCTCGGCCTATGCCTCCCAGGAGCTGCCCGAGCTGGACGTATCGCTGCGGGGTGCGGTGTCGATCGCCCGCCGGTTGCAGGATCCGCTGGCGGAGCTTGTCAAGATCGACCCAAAGTCGATCGGTGTCGGTCAGTACCAGCACGATCTGCCGGAGGCGGCGCTGTCCCGCTCGCTGGACGGGGTGGTGGAGGATTGCGTGAACGCTGTCGGCGTCGACGTCAACACCGCGTCTGCGCCGTTGCTGCGGCGGGTGTCGGGCATCACCGGCGGGCTCGCCGAGAACATCGTGGCGCACCGTGACGCGCACGGCCCGTTTCGCACCCGGCGGGCCCTGGCCGATGTCCCGCGTCTGGGCCCTAAGGCCTTCGAGCAGTGCGCCGGTTTCCTTCGTATCCCCAACGGGGATGATCCGCTCGACTGCTCCGCCGTGCACCCGGAGTCCTACCCCGTGGTGCGCCGCATCCTCGACGCGGCCGGCACCCACATCACCGCGCTGATCGGCAACACCGCGGTGCTCCGGGAGTTGCGGCCGGCCGACTTCGTCGACGGCGCCGTGGGCCTGCCCACCGTCACCGACATACTCACCGAGCTGGAGAAACCGGGCCGCGATCCACGACCGGCCTTCGCCACCGCCACCTTCGCCGAGGGCGTCGACACGATCACCGACCTCCGCCCGGGCATGGTGCTGGAGGGCGTCGTCACCAACGTCGCGGCGTTCGGCGCTTTCGTTGATGTAGGCGTGCATCAAGACGGTCTGGTACACGTCTCGGCGATGTCCAAACGGTTCGTCAAAGACCCCCGCGACGTGGTGAAGCCGGGCGATGTGGTGCGCGTGAAGGTGCTCGACGTGGACGTGCCACGCCACCGCATCGGGCTCACCCTGCGGCTCGAAGACCCCGCCAAGGCCCAGCCGGAAAGCCGTGCGCTACGCAAGGCCGACAAGCGACCGCAGGCTCGCGTCACGCCAGCCGGCGGCGCGCTCGCCGAGGCGCTGCGCCGCGCCGGCTATCACGAGGGTCGCTGACCCCAGTCGCGATCAAGTCTCGCGGGTGCCGCTAAAGCCCCGCTCGGCGGGAGCTCCACCACAGCGTCATCGAATTTCGACGTCCGCACCGTTGTGACGGCTCGGCAACGGCGGCTCAGCCGCTGCGTGGCTGCCATACTTGCCGGACATCCAAGTTGTAGAACGTCGGTGGGCCGTCGCAGAGCTTGGCCATCTCGGCGGCCATGTCGCCGGTCTCGGGCCGGTTGGAGTTCTCCATCGCCGATTCGTACGAGTCGAACTCGACGATGGCGAGGTAGTGGCCGGGGCGGTCCCGGTCGGCGGTCATCATGGCCCGTACCGGGGCGGTGGCGTAATCCTGTTGCCCAGCCTGCAGCTGAGCCCGCCGCTTGTCGATGAGCGCCTGGACCTCGTCGATCTGGGATGTCCGGTACTCGATGATCTGAATAAACCCTGTCATGCCCAGCAGGGTCGCCCCCCGGATCGGCCCGACGCAATCGGCCAAATCGGGCGACCGCGCACCGTAGAGCAGCAGTGACGCATCAAGCGGCTCAGTGGGGCTACCCACAACCGAATAACCCGCTCAGCCTGCTGAATGCGGCTGAGGACCCTAACGATCACACGTTACGCCGGTGCCTGGGCTCTGGGGTGGACACCCGGCTCGGAGTGTCGCAGTGTGGTGGGATGCGGGCGATATGGAAGGGTGCACTGGCGTTCGGGATGGTCAGCATCCCGGTCCGGCTCTATTCGGCCACCGAGGACCGTGACGTGTCCTTCCATCAGGTGCACGATGCGGACGCCGGCCGGGTGCGCTACCAGCGGATGTGCACGGTGTGCGGTGAGGAGGTCGCCTACGCCGACCTCGCCAAGGGCTTCGAGCTGCCCTCCGGTGAGACGGTGAAGCTGACCGACGAGGATTTCGCCAACCTGCCGCTACCCACCACGAAGATCGTCGAACTGGTCGCTTTCGTGCCCGCTGACCAGGTCGATCCGCTCGCGCTAGCCCGCGGCTACTACCTGGAACCCGAGCCGGCCGGCCGCAAACCCTACGAGTTGCTTCGCGCGGCGCTGGACCGCAACAACCGGGTGGGCCTGGCCAAGATCGCGGTGCGGAGCAAGGAATCGCTGGCCGTGCTGCGGCCCCGCGGGGAGATCCTCGCGCTGCAGACGATGGTCTGGCCCGACGAGGTGCGCAAGGCCCAGTTCGACGTGCTGGACCGCGAGGTTTCGGTCAGCGACGCGGAGTCGAGGATGGCCGACACTCTCATCGAGGCGATGGCCAGCGACTTCGAACCCGAGGCCTACCAGGACGGATACCGGGAGGCGCTGCTGGCCGTCATCGAGGCCAAGACCGCCGGCACGGACTTCGCTCCTGCGCCCACCGCGGCGGAGCCCGCCCCACCGGTAGACCTCATCACCGCCCTGCGGGCCTCCGTCGAGGCTGCCAAGGCCGCCCGCAAAGATCCACCCAACGTACCCACCCAACGCAACACATCAACAGACAAACCCAGTCACCGGCGCCGGTGAGGACAGATTGCAGTAAAGGGGCCGTTGATTACTGCACCCTGTCCCCAGAACGCGGTATTAGCGAGGGGAAGCTATGGCAGCAGAACTGGTGCGGCCGATGTTGCCCACGGCGGGGCCGTTGCCGGCCGGGCCGGGGTGGGCCTTCGAGTTCAGCTGGGACGGGATCCGCTCGCTGGCCTACACCCAGCCAGACCGGATAAGTCTGTTCAGCAGCACCCACCGCCCCCTTTCTGCGGCCTATCCTGAGCTCGAGGCGCTGGCTGGACGCCGGCGGATGCTGCTGGACGGCAAGATCGTGGCGTTGGATTCCTGCGGCCGGCCGAGTTTCACGCAGCTTCAGCGGCGGATGAACGTGCGACGTCCCACGTCAGCGGTGCTGCGCCGAGCGCCGGTGACGTACTACGTGTTCGATCTGCTGAGCCTGGACGGCAAGTCCACCGTCGAGCTGCCCTACGCGCGCCGGCGGGAGCTGCTGGAGGACCTGGAGATTGCCAACGGCTCCGCGGACTCCCCCGGATCGGTTGTGCTGTCGCCCTACTTCCTGGACACCGACGGCCAGGCGGTGTTGGACACCGCCGCCCAGCACGGTCTGCATGGGGTGATCGCCAAGCGGGCGGACTCGACCTACCGATCCGGTCGTTCCCGCAGCTGGGTGCAGACCACGCTGCGGCAGACCCAGGAAGTGATCATCGGCGGGTGGGTTCCCGAGCGGCGCCGCGCTGGGGCGATCGGTGCGCTGCTGGTAGGCGTACCCACCGAGGAAGGTCTGCGATACGTCGGCCAGGTCGGTACCGGCTTCACCGACGCGGGGCGCCAGGAGTTGCGCGACCAGCTGACCGAGCTGGCCCAGCCCGCCAACCCGTTTGCCGATGAGGTGCCACGAGACTCCGATCGGATCGTGCACTGGGTGGCACCGCGGCTGCTGGGCGCGGTCTCGTTCCGGCAATGGACTGCCCATGGCCGCCTGGGGCATCCCACCTGGCGCGGTCTGCGGCCGGCCAAGCATGTCGCGGCGGTCCAGGCACCGGTCGTGCTGCATGCCCGCGGGCGCGACGAAACCGACCAGCGCCTGCTGGTCGAGCTCGACCGTGCCGTCGCTCAGGTTCGCGCCGAACTGCGGACCCTGCGTGGCCAGATCTCCCCGCACTTCCTGCACAACACGATCAGCACCATTGTCGCGTTGGTCAGCACCGACCCGACCCGGGCTCGCGACCTGCTGATCGTTTTCGCCGAGTTCGCTCGGTACTCGCTGCGGTCGGCCACCGAGACCACGCTGGCCGAGGAACTGGAGAACATCGACCGTTACCTGACGCTGCAGCGAGCTCGCTTCGGCGAACGGCTCCGGGTACGGCGTCGCATCGCCCGCGGCGCACTGGCCGTCGTGCTGCCGTTCCTGGCGATACAGCAGCTGGTGGAGAACGCGGTGCGCAACGGCATCGAACGCAACCAGCTCGGCGGCACCGTCACGCTGTCCGCCCGCATCGTCAAAGGCGACTGCCTGATCAGCGTCGAGGATGACGGCCCGGGCAGGGAAGACGATGATCTGCTGGCGGTCCTGCGTACGATCAACGACCAGCTGCGGGACAGGTTCGGCGAGCGCTACGGATTGGTCGTAGATCTCGTCCCGGGCACCGGTACCACGATCTCCGTCCGGGTGCCGACGGCGGTCACACCTGACCGGTGAACAACGCCACACCGTTCGGTGTGTTGACGGTCAGGTTGAACTGGCCAGGGCCGCCGACGAACACCTTGGTCAGGGTCACCGAGGTGTGCCCGACGATCGGGGCTGAGTACATCCAGTCGCCTTCGGTCGCTTCCGGTGCCGGCGCGCCATTGAGCGTGCCGATGAAGGTCGTGGACGCCGGGTTCCAGACCCGCTCGCCGTTGTTGATGAGAGTCACCGCGACCCGGATCACCGATTGGCCCTCCTGCGCCGACGTGCCTCTCGAGGGCGCTCCGGCGACGATGGCGTTGCCGTCACTGGTGGACCAGAGCTCACCGAAGCCCATCGTGGAGCCGGGTGGAGTGGGCACCACGGGCAGCGCAGCCACCGGCGGGCTGGTGACGGCGCCGTGCTGGCCGGCGCTCTCGCCGTGCCGAGTGGCACTGACGGCGGTGACGGCGGCCACGGCCATCCAGGTTGCGTAGACGATGAGCCCGAACGTGACCATCAGGCCCAGCGCGAAGCTCACGACGCCCATGCCGTGCATCGGTCGCAACGGCGCCGGCGGTGGCGCAGGTAGGTACACCGAAGCCCTCCCAGGCAGTATGGAACAGCTACCGTGACCGACCCCCATGCCGGTTACCGCACGTACCGGTCATCTTGTTGTCGTTCGACGAGGCGGATGCGTTAGCACCTCCACCGAGTGATCGATTACATGTAGTGCGCACCGCACCCTGTTCACTATGTGGGAGGCGATCCCCGCTCGGTGAACCGGCACCGACCAGCCGACGAACGATAACGATGAGCTAAACGCGGGTAATCTGATCGAATGGATGGCATGAGCCCTGTGAGCGATCAGTTCAGGCGCGGCCTGCAGGACGTGCGGATTTCGGTCACCGATCGGTGCAACTTCCGCTGCTGCTACTGCATGCCCCGCGACGTCTTCGGCACCGACTTCCCGTTCATGAAACCCGCTGAGCTGCTGTCGTTCGAAGAGATCACGCGGCTGACGAACGTGTTCGCCCGCCTGGGGGTACGAAAAGTGCGGCTCACCGGTGGCGAACCGCTGCTACGGCACGGCATCGAGCGGCTCATCGAGCAGCTGGCCGATATTGACGGCATCGACGAGGTGGCCTTGACGACCAATGGGTCGCTGCTGGCCAAGAAGGCACAGACACTGCGGGATGCGGGGCTGAGTCGCGTCACGGTCAGCCTGGACTCACTGGATGAGCAGACCTTCCGGGCCATGAGCGACGTGAAAATCCCCCTGTCCCGTGTCCTGGAGGGGATCGCGGCCGCGGCCGATGTCGGGTTGACGCCGGTGAAGCTGAACAGCGTGGTCAAGCGCGGCGTGAACGATGGCCAGGGCATCATCGATCTTGCCGCCTTCGGGCGGGATCACGGCTACATCGTGCGCTTCATCGAGTTCATGGACGTCGGCAGCACCAACGGTTGGCGGATGGACGACGTCGTCCCCGCGGCGGAGATCGTCGACGCGATCAACGCCGTCTGGCCGATCGAGCCGCTGGATCCTCACTATGTCGGAGAGGTGGCCGCCCGGTACCGCTACCTCGACGGGACCGGCGAGGTCGGTGTGATCACCTCGATCACCCAGCCGTTCTGTGGTACCTGTACCCGAGCTCGGCTGTCCGCCAAGGGTGAGTTGTACACGTGCCTGTTCGCCGGCGTCGGCCACGACCTTCGCGCGGTGCTTCGCGATGGTGCCACCGACGACGAGATCGAAGCGCGCATCAAGCGCATCTGGCAGGGCCGGACCGACCGGTACTCAGCCCAGCGCACCACCGCCACCCTCGGTCTCCCCAAAGTCGAAATGAGCTACATCGGCGGCTGAAAACTCTGCGCTGCTGCGAGGAAGGCGTCGTTCTCGGCGGGATGACCGATGGTGACTCGGGCACCTTCGGTGGGGAACGCGCGCACGACGATCTTGTGTTCTAGGCAGTGGTCATTGAAGGCTGCGGTCCGTTCGCCTAGTGGTAGCCAGATGAAGTTGGCCTGCGAGTACGGCACCGGGTAGCCCATCGCGACCAGCCCGGCACGTACCCGGTCGCGCTCGGCGACCACGTCCTGGCAGCGGGCCAGCAGCTCGCCTTCGACGTCGAGGCTGGCCAGCGCAGCGACCTGAGCCAGCGAGCTGACATTGAACGGCACGGACACCTTGCGCAGCGCGGTGGTGACCGGCTCGGACGCCACGCAGTACCCGACCCGCAGGCCGGCCAGCCCGTAGGCCTTGGAGAAGGTGCGCAGGACGGCGAAGTTGTCCCGGAGGCGGCCCCGACCGCGGCGCAGCACCATGCCGTCGGGCACCGCCAGGTCGGTGACGAACTCGTGATAGGCCTCGTCGAGGGCGACCAGAACGCCGTCGGGTACGGCGTCCAGGAAGTCCACCAGCTCGTCGCAGCGGACGGCGGTACCGGTCGGGTTGTTGGGATTGCACACGAAGATCAGCCGCGTGGCGGGGGTGATCGCGTCGAGCATCGCGGGCAGGTCGTGGGTATGGCCGCAGCGCAGCGGCACCATACGCAGCCGGGCTCCGACGACCCGGGTGATGACCGGGTAAGCCTCGAACGAGCGCCAGGCGAAGAGCACCTCATCGAAAGGCCCGCAGGTGGCCTGCACGAGCTCCTGACATAGCGTTACTGATCCGCAGCCTACGGTGATCTGGGATGGCGGCACGTCTGACCGGATCGCGAGACGGTCCACCAGCGCGGTGGCCCCGTTGTCCGGGTACCGGTTGACGTTCGCAGCGGCCTCATGGATCGCCGCCACAACGCTGGGCAACGGGCCCGCGGAGACCTCGTTGCTGGCCAGTTTCACTGCTCCGGGGACGCTGCGACCGGGGACGTAGCCGGGCAACGACTCAAGATCAGCCCTGGTGCGGGCGGTCACGGCACCTCCGCGGCATTCGGGGCAGCGGGTTCACGCTCACCGTAGCGGGGTGCCAGAGCATGCACGATGGTCGGCCGTGTCACCATGGCTGCCCGTCCAGGCGAGGTTGGCTCTCGCCCGAACAGGTGGACCTCTCGAGGTCACCGCTGTTGAACCGGTACAGTGCCCCCTCACCCTGTGGTCACCATCGATGGAGCGGGCGGGGTTTTGACGCAGCGCAGCCTTGAGCGGATCCGGCTGTCCGATGGCACTGGGTTGCCTGTGACCGTCGCTGCACCGGAATCTGCGGTCCGCGGCGGCATCGTCGTCGCGCCTGAAGCTCCCGGTGTCACCGATGCCGTCTGGCAGCTCGCCGCTGGGCTGGCCAGCGAGGGCTGGCTGGCCATGATCCCGCACCTCCGT
>JALZCN010000521.1 GCA_030863045.1 Actinomycetota bacterium
GGCTAGCCATGATCCGCACGGTGGGCCAACCATTGGCCACCCGGCTGGTCGCCGAGCGGCAAGCGCACGGCCGCTACCGCAGCATCGCCGATGTCGCGCACCGGGTGATGCTGACCACCGCCCAGGCTGAGGCGCTGGCCACCGGCGGGGCGTTCGACGAGCTTGCCCCGCAACGCCGGCAGGCGCTGTGGTCGGCCGGAGCAGTGGCCGCGCAGCGGCCCGACCGGCTGCCCGGCACCGCGGTCGGGGTCGTCGCCCCACCGCTGCCCGGGATGAGCGCGCTGGAACTCGCCGCGGCCGACGTCTGGGCAACCGGGGTGTCCCCAGACAGCTTCCCCACCCAGTTCCTTCGGGGCGACCTGGCCAAGCTGGGTGTGGTGCCCGCTGCTGATCTGCGCGATCGGGAAGACGGGCAGCGGGTGCTGGTCGCTGGCGCGGTGACCCACCGGCAGCGCCCGGCCACCGCGGGCGGGGTCACCTTCCTCAACCTGGAGGACGAGACCGGTATGGTGAACGTGATCTGCTCACCGGGCTTCTGGGTCCGGTACCGCACCATCGTGCGAGCCTGCCCAGCGCTGCTGCTGCGCGGCCGGCTGCAGATCGCGGAGGGGGTGATCAACGTGCTGGCAGAGCACGCTGCACCACTGGACATGCGAGTGCGCTCACACTCGCGCGACTTCCGGTGAGCCCGGCACACAGCATGATCGCCGTCTGTGTGCCTTCTGGCAGGGTGCAGGTGTGTCAACGACCGACAGCGAAGATTTCGCCGATGCGGTGTTCGCCGACCAGGAATGGGAGGGGCGCTGCTTCGTCGGCTGCCGGTTCACTGACGCCGACCTGCGCGGGTTGCGCACCCGCAACTGCCGGTTCGCCAACTGCGACTTCACCCGGGCTGACCTCGGTGCCTCCGAACATCGCGCGACCGCGTTCCACACCTGCACCTGCCAGGGCACCACGCTCTCCGGCTCGGTGCTGGAGCGCTGCTCCCTGCTGGGCAGCACGGTAAGCCACTGCCGTCTGCGGCCGTGGACGCTGCGCGAGGTCGACCTGAGTCTCACGCACTGGGTCACGCCCGAGGCCAACCTGGTGCAGGCCGACCTGCGGGGCGCCGATCTTTCGGGAGCCGACCTGACCGGCGCCCGGCTGCTGGGTGCTCGGCTGGAGGGTGCTGACCTGCGCGGGACTCGGCTGGACGCCAACGCTCTGGTGCAGGCGCGGCTGACCGGCGCCCGGATCGACGTGGACACCGCCATCCGCTTCGCCGCAGCGAACGGGCTGCGGGTCGATCTTGAGGTATGACGAGACTGTGGTGCACCGGGTGCGGGGTGAGGATGGGGTGTGGCCGTAGGAAGCAAGCAGTCCGCGCCTGCATCGACCCGCGCAGCGCGTGGCGCGGGAACCGTGGTCGCCGTGGGTATCGGTGTGGCAGTGGCCGTTCAGGCCCGGATCAACGGTGAGCTCGGTCAGCGCATCAATGACGGTGTCGTCGCCGCTGCGCTGTCCAACCTGGGCGGCCTCCTGTTGCTGTTGGGGCTGGCCGCGACGCGACCTCGGGTGCGTCGCGGGCTGGGTCGGGTCGTCGCCGCGGTACGAGACCACAAGCTGCCCTCCTACCAATTGCTCGGTGGGGTCTGTGGCGCCTTCCTGGTGGCGTGCCAAGGTCTGACCGTCGCGACCATCGGGGTGGCAGTGTTCACCGTCGCCGTGGTGGCCGGGCAGACAGCCAGCGCCCTGCTGGTGGACCGGGCCGGTGTCGGGCCAAGTGGGCCACAGGCAATCACCGTGCGCCGGGTCGCCGGTGCGGTTCTCGCGCTGGTGGCAGTGGCGCTGGCCGTCGCCGACCGGCTCGGCGTACCGCAGGCCCTGTGGGCAGTCCTGCTGCCGTTACTGGCCGGGGTCGGTACCGCCTGGCAACAGGCGGTGAATGGGCGGGTCGGCGCGGCCGCCCGGCACCACGGGTCTGCACTGGCCGGGATGATGCCGGCCGCATTGGTCAACTTCGCCATGGGCACCGCCGCGCTGGCGCTCGTGGCCGCGGTGGAGGTCATGATTCGCGGGCTGCCCAACCCGCTGCCCGCGCATCCGTGGCTGTACATCGGTGGTCCGCTGGGCGTGCTGTTCGTTGGTGTCGCAGCGGCGATCGTTTCGATCACCGGGGTGCTCCTACTGAGCCTGGGGGCGGTGGCCGGGCAGCTGGTCGGGGCCCTGTTCCTCGATCTCTACCTGCCCACCGGTGACAACCCGCTCACCGCCACCACCCTGATCGGCACCGCGCTGACCCTGGTGGCGGTCACCGTGATCGCGCTGCCCGGACGGCGCCGGGCTTGAGCACCGGTGCAAGGATGCTTTCGTGAGCGCGACGGTGCTGGATGGGAAGAAGACCAGGGACGAGATCTTCACCGATCTTCAGAAACGGGTGGCCGCGTTGCGCAGCGCCGGGGTGACTCCTGGGCTCGGCACGGTCATCGTCGGCGACGATCCGGGTTCGCACGCCTACGTGCGGGGCAAGCACAGCGATTGCGCCAAGGTCGGCATCGCCTCGATCCGCCGCGACCTGCCCGCGAGCACCACCCAGGACGAGCTATTTGCGGTGATCGACGAGCTGAACGACGACCCCGCCTGCACCGGTTACCTCGTGCAGCTGCCCTTGCCCAGCGGGCTGGACACCGGTGCCGTGTTGGCCAGGGTCGACCCCGGCAAGGACGCTGATGGCCTGCACCCGGTGAACTTGGGCCTGCTGGTACTTGGTGGGTCGGGACCGCTGCCGTGCACCGCGCGCGGGATCGTGGAGCTGCTGCGCCGCTATGACGTGCCGCTGGCTGGAGCGGCTGTCACCATCGTGGGCCGCGGTATCACTGTCGGCCGTCCGTTGGGGTTGCTGCTAAGCCGGCGCAGCGAGAACGCCACGGTCACGCTGTGCCACACCGGTACCCGGGACCTGGCGGCCGAGGTGTTACGCGCCGACATCGTGGTGGCCGCGGCTGGGCGGCCTGGGCTGATCACACCCGAGATGGTCAAGCCGGGTGCGGCGGTGGTCGACGTGGGGATCAGCCGCACGCAGGCCGGACTGACCGGGGACGTCGATCCGACGGTGGCCGAGGTCGCCGGGTACCTGGCGCCGGTTCCCGGCGGGGTGGGGCCGATGACCCGGGCAATGCTGTTGGTCAACGTCGTTGAGGCCGCCGAGCTGGTTGGCCCGCCGTGACCAGGCGAACCAGCCTGCGGCCACAGCTGACCTTCGGCTTGGTCCTGGCCGTGGTGACGCTGGGGATGGTTCGCATCGCCCAGTACCACTGGCGGGAAGGCACGGTGATCATCGGTGGCGCGCTACTGCTGGCCGCAGGGTTGCGAGCTGTGCTGCCACCTGAGCGGACCGGGTTGCTCGGGGTCCGCCGCCGTGCCCTGGACGTGCTCACCTACGGTGGTTTCGGGCTGCTCATGCTGGCCGTGGCGCTGACCATCACCGGGGGACCGCTGGCCGACAGCTGAGTCGGGGGTGCTTGATAGCCTCCCGAAATGGCACGTTCCGGTCAGGTCGCGGTTATCGGCGCGGGTTTCTACGGTTCGACCACCGCGCAGCGGTTGGCCGAGTACGACCTGTTCGACACCGTCGTGCTCACCGACATCATCGAGGGCAGGCCGGAGGGCTTGGCGCTGGACCTGAACCAGTCCCGAGCGGTGGAGGGTTTTGAAACCCGGATCGTCGGCCAGACCACCGCGCAAGACGGTTCGGGCTATGAGGCGATCGCCGGCAGCGACATCGTTGTGATCACCGCCGGGTTACCCCGGAAGCCGGGAATGAGCCGGATGGACCTGATCGGGGTCAACGCCCGCATCGTCCGGCAGGTCGCGGAGAACGTCGCCCGCCATGCCCCCGACGCGGTCGTCATCGTGGTGTCCAACCCGCTTGACGAGATGACCGCGCTGACCCAGATTGCCACCGGGTTCCCCCGGAACCGAGTGATGGGCCAGGCCGGAATGCTCGACACCGCGCGGTTCACCAACTTCGTCGCCGAGGAACTTGCCGTCCCGGTGTCCTCGGTGCGCACGCTGACGCTGGGGTCGCACGGTGACACTATGGTTCCGGTGCCCAGCGCGTGCACGGTGAACGGCAAGCCGCTGACCGACGCGTTGCCCGCCGACCGGATCGAAGACCTGATAACCCGCACCCGCAACGGCGGTGCCGAGGTGGTCGCCCTACTCAAGACGGGGTCGGCGTACTACACCCCGTCCGCCGCAGCGGCTGGCATGGTGCGCGCGGTGCACGAGGACTCCGGTGCCGTGCTACCCGTCTGCGCCTGGGTGGACGGCGAATACGGCATCTCCGGTGTCTATCTGGGTGTCACCGCCGAGCTGGGCCGGGGCGGGATACGGCGGGTGGTGGAAACCCCGCTGACCACCGGTGAGCTCGCGCAGCTGCGGACGGCCGCCGAAGCTGTCCGAGCCAAACAAGCCGACGTGCAGCACCTGTAAGTCGCACTCTGCGATGAGCGCGAGAAGACGATCGAACGGGCATGCTCGAATCATGACTGGGACACTGCTGACCAAGACCCTGCTCGTCGATGACGCCGAGGCCCGGGGGCACCGGATCGTCGACACGCTGACCGACGCCTTCGCCCCGCTGATGGCGGCTGATCCAACGGCGTTTAGGACCAAGTTCCGCAAGATGGCCGCCAGCCCATTCGCCTTCTACCGCGGCAGCGCCTGCCTGTTCTACGCCGACGTGGCAGCGCTGGACGACCCGTGGACCGATGAGCGCACCAGCCGGGTCTGGATTCAGGGCGACCTGCACGCGGAGAATTTCGGTACCTACATGGACGGCAGCGGAGTGCTGATCTTCGACGTCAACGACTTCGACGAGGCCTACCTTGGGCATTACACCTGGGATCTGCAGCGGCTGGCGGCCAGCATCGCACTGCTCGGGTGGCGCAAGGCGCTGTCCGATCCAGACATCGAGGCCCTGGTCGGGACCTGCGTCCGGGCCTACGTGGACCAGGTGCGCACCTTCGTGGACGAGACCAATGACCGGGCCTACTCGCTGCGCCTGGACACCACCGACGGCGTAATCCACGAGGTGCTGCAACTGGCCCGGCTGCGCAGCCGCTACGGATTGCTGGAGTCGGTCACCGAAACCGAGGGATTCGACCGCCGGTTCCGGAACGGGCCTGGGGTGCGGCGACTGGACCCTGCGGAGCGCGACGCCGTGTGTGGGGCCTTCGAGCGTTACCTGGACACCATTCCGGAGCGCAAGAGGTTCCGCGGCATCGCCTACACGATCAAGGACGTCGTCGGGCGCAGCGGCTTCGGCATCGGCAGCGCCGGGTTGCCCGCTTACAACGTGCTGATCGAGGGATACAACCAGGCGCTGGACAACGACGTGGTGCTGTCGATGAAGCAGGGCAACGTGGCGGCGCCGTCGCGGGTGGTCACCGACGAGCGGATCGCGTCCTACTTCGAGCACCACGGTCATCGCACCGCGGTCTCCCAGCGTGCACTGCAGGCGCACGCCGACCCGCTGCTCGGCCATACCGAGTTGGATGGGGTGGGGTTTGTGGTCTCCGAGCTGTCCCCGTACGTCACCGACCTGGACTGGGCCGAGCTGACCGAGCCGGAAGAGATCGGCCCGGTACTGGACTACCTCGGCCGGGCCACCGCGAAGGTGCACTGCGTTGCCGACGCCGACTCCGACCACACCCTGGTGCCGTTCCAGACCGAGGACGCGATCGTCGCGGTGATCGGCGACCGGGAGGCTGACTTCGTCGACTGGTTGACCACGTTTGCCCGGGAGTACGCAGCAGTGGTGCGCGACGATCACCGGCTGTTCGTCGATGCATTCCGCAACGACGAGATCCCCGGCGTGCGCTCCACCCAGCAAAGCCACTAGTTGCAGTGAGGAGGCACGCGCAGTCGACGTTGCGCTGCCAGCATGTGGTGCGCGAGCTCACGGTGATCAGCCCGCGTAGAGCGTCCGAACGACGTCCTCGATGGATGGTTCGACCACAAACAGGTCGCGCACCGCAACCCGGGCGACTACCACGGCGATCAGTTCTGCGGCGCTGGTCTGGTCGGCCGAGAAGGCCAGCTGCTGGCACAGCCCGTTCGCCTCCACCGTGACATCGAGCACACCAGGCAGCCCGTCGAGTGCCGCGTGCGGCTCCTCCAGGTCCACCACCAGCCGGCGGGCGCCGCCGAACCGGCGACGAAGCTCCTCCAGCGAGCCGTCCACCAGGACCCGCCCGTGGTCGATCACCACCAGCCGCCGGCAGAGCCGCTCGACGTCGGGCAGGTCATGCGTGGTCAGCACCAGGGTGACTCCGTCCACAGCGTTGGCCCGGGCCAGGAACGCGCGCAGCCGCTCCTTGCTGATCAGATCGAGGCCGACCGTCGGCTCGTCCAGCACCAGCAGTCGAGGGGAGTGCAGCAGCGCGGCAGTGACCTCACCCCGCATCCGCTGACCCAGCGAAAGCTGCCGCACCGGGGTGGCCAGGAACGGCGAGAGCTCCAGCAGCTCAACGCACTCGGCGAGCCGCTGCTGGTGCTCGGCGAGCGGCACCCGGTGGATCGTCCGCAGCAGCGTGAAGCTCTCGGCCAGCGGCAGGTCCCACCACAGCTGGCTGCGTTGCCCGAATACCACGCCGATCCGCCGGGCCAGCTCACGCCGTTGCCGGACGGGCTCCAGCCCGCACACCCGGACCCGGCCCGCGGTGGGCACCAGGATCCCGGTCAGCATCTTGATCGTGGTCGACTTGCCGGCCCCGTTAGGTCCGAGCAGGCCGACCGCCTCACCGGGCGCGACGGTCAGCGTCACCCCATCCACCGCGGCCAGCCGGACCCCGCGCCGGCGCCGGAATTCCCGGCGCAGCTCGTCTATCTCGATAACCGGAGTCATGACCCGGTGCCGACGTAGTGGCGCACGCCGGCTCGCCAGGCCAGCGCGGCAGCGCCGGCCGCGAGCACGGCCATCAGCGGCGCGCTGTACTGCAGTGCCGGGGGCAGTCCGAGCGGGTCCGGCTTGCCGAGGATCGCCAGCGCCGGGTAGTAGGCGACGAACGCGCCGGGGATCACGAACGCCATCAGTCGCAGCAGCCATCCGGAGAACACCGACACCGGGTAGGAGGTGAACATCCCCGAGCCGTAGGTCACCGCATTGGGCAGCTCGTCGCCTTCTACCAGCCAGAACGTGGCGGCGCTGGCGGCAACCCAGATCGCGCAGAGCAGGACCAGCCCGGTCAGTGGGGTGATCAGCAGTATCGCCACCCGCAGTGGTGTCCACGAGATGTCCGAGGTGGCCAGCACATAGCCGAGCACTGCGAGCGCGGTAGCGACCTTGCCGAGCCGGCGCAGGGCGAAGTCGGAGACGCAGATCTGGGTCAGCGCGGGCAGGGGGCGCAGCAGCAGCGCGTCCAGCGTCCCGGTGCGGACCAGTTGGCCTACCTTGTCCAGCGAGCCGACCAGCATGTCGGCCAGCCCGAAGGAGATCCCGGCCAGGCTATAGATCAGCAGCACCTCACGCCGCGTGAACCCACCCATCTCACTGATGCGGGAGAACAGCACCAGGATGATCACCATGTCCTCGAGCTGCACCAGCGCCTGCGCAGCACACTGCAATGCGAAGGAGGTCGGGTAGGCCAGCTGGCTGCGCACCGATGCGGCCACCATGCTGCGGTATACCGCGAGGCGCTCACCCACCTTGGATCACCAGTGTCCGCACCGCCCTGGCCACCACCAGGCGGCCGGCCCCGAGCAGGGCGACCGCCCAGATCAGCTGGTGAGCTAGCAAGGGCGGCGCGGCGCCCCTGCCGATGGCGATGTCGATTGGCGCCTGCAGGATCGCCGGAAACGGTGTCGCCCAGATCGCGACCCTGGCCCAGTCCGGAAAGAACGCGATCGGGATCGCCAGCCCCGACAGCAGACCGCCGATCACGGCGTACAGCGAAAGCACCCCGCGCCAGTCCAGCAGCCAGAACGCCACCAAGTTGAGCATGAACCGGATCGCGAAGCTGACCAGGATGGCGAGCAGCACGCTGACACCTAAGACCGCCCAGCGCAGCGCCGAGCTGGGCAGTGTCAGCTCAAAGAAGGCCAGCCCGATCAGCAGCGGAACGGTGAACCGGGTCAGCAGCGCGAAGCCCGCCCGGCCCAGGTCTTCGGCCAACAGCGCAACCTGCAGGTCCATCGGCCGGAGTAGGTCGATGGCGACGTCGCCACTGCGCACCCGCTCCCCAAAGTCGGTGTTGCCCCACAGCAGTACCACCGCCAGCAGCCCCTGGCCGATCCAGACGTAGGTGACCGTGCGGGACGGGTCGTAACCGGCGACCTGGGCACTGCCGGCGAACACGGTGAGCAGCACCGCGCACCGCATGAAACCGAACACCACGTTGGTGGCCAGCCCGGCGACCACCGCCTGCCGGTAGGTCGAGTACCGCCGGAAACCGGCGCGGACCAGCCGTAGGTAGCAGGCGAGCACGCCGGACTACGTTAGCTGGATGACCATGTGACCACAGCCGGTTTGCGCGCAATACGCTGGTCAGCATCAGCGCGTGAGTTGAGAGGAGCGCCCGACCGGTGGGCAAGATCAAAGTAGTGGGGACCGTCGTCGAGCTCGACGGCGACGAGATGACCCGAATCATCTGGCAGTTCATCAAGGACAAGCTGATCCTGCCCTACCTCGACGTCACCATCGACTATTACGACCTCGGAATCCAGCACCGGGACGCCACCGATGACCAGGTCACCGTCGACGCCGCGCACGCGATTGCCAAGCACGGGGTAGGCATCAAATGCGCCACCATCACGCCCGACGAAGCACGGGTCGAGGAGTTCGGCCTGAAGAAGATGTGGCGCTCACCCAACGGCACGATCCGCAACATCCTCGGCGGCGTGATCTTCCGCGAACCGATCGTCTGCTCCAACGTTCCCCGCCTCGTGCCGCACTGGACCAAGCCGATCATCATCGGCCGCCACGCGCACGGTGACCAGTACAAAGCCAGCGACTTCACCGTTCCCGGACCGGGCACGGTCACGATC
>JALZCN010000525.1 GCA_030863045.1 Actinomycetota bacterium
GACCGTGCCGGTGTGGTACTGCACCGGGTTGTAGCCGAGGCCGGTGGTGCTCATCGTCCGCACTCCCCAGCCGGAGAACAGGTCCGGGGCCAGCAGCGCCTCGGCGAGGCGGTCCTGGCGGCGCTCCGCGGCGATGCCAGTCATGAGCAGGTGACCGATGTTGGAAGTGAGCGAGTCGACCGAGCGGCCGCCTGGGTCAAGAGCGAGGGCATAGTGGCCGCCTGCCGGGGTGTCAACCCAGAAGTCGTGGTCGAAGCGCTCCCGGAGCGCCCGCGCATCGCGCTCCAGCCGGTCGGCATAGGCATGGTCACCCCAGACGCTGCGGGCGATGCCGGCCAGACCGAGCCGGGCAGCGTACGCGTAGCCCTGCACCTCGCAGACCGCCAGCGGAGGCGTGGCCGATGAGCCGTCAGCGAACAGCATCGAGCCGGGGGAGTCCTTCCAAGACTGCACGTCGATGCCGCGCTCGGACCTGCGGCGGAACTCCACGTACCCCCGACCGGTCAGATCCGCCGGCCCTTCGATCCAGCTCATCGCGCCGCGCAGGTTCGGCTCGAGCTCGCGCATCAGCTCATCGTCGCCGGTCCACCGCCAGGTCTCGGCTGCCAGCATGAGGTACAGCGGGGTCGAGTCAACCGACCCGTAGTACGGCAGGGACCTCGCCAGCGCGGCCACCTTGCCGACCCTGATTTCGTGCAGAATCTTGCCCGGCTCGGCGTCGCGGGCCGCGTCGTCACCGGCTGCCTGCAGCCGGCCCAAAGCCCGCAGCGCGGCGCGGGCCAGGTCCTGGCCCAGTGCCATCGTCAGCAGGCAGGTGATGATGGTGTCGCGACCGAAGATCGTCATGAACCAGGGCAGTCCGGCCGCGGGGAGTAGGGCATCCGCGTGGTCGTGCCGGATCGCCGGCATGCGCAGAGCGGCCAGGTCGGCGACGGAGCGCCGGTAGGCCTTGGCCAGCGGCGTGGACGGCGTTTGCAACCGGGGAACAGCGCGTCGCCAGCGTTGCAGGCGGTCCAACGCCTTCCGTTCGGCGCGGTCGAGTTCACCGTCCGGGTCGCTGTGTTCGGCACCCAGGTCGTCACCGAGCAGCACGACACAGCCTTGGACTCGCCAGGTGCTGCGCGGATCAAGCTCCACCTCGAAGAAGACCTCGTTGTCCCCGGGCACCGCTGGCTGCGAGAACGACACCTGGACGCCGGCCCGCCAGATGCCGTCGTGCGGGCTCCCGGCCACCGCGGCGAGCCGGTACGCACTGAGCGTGGGCAGCCACTGCCGGGTGATCGAGGACGGCGGCATTCTCCCGGCGAACAGCAGGTCCGGCTTGCCGAGCTCGCGGCTCTTCACCTCGAACAGGTCGGCGAAGTCGGTGTCGAACTCGTAACGGACGATGACGTGTTCGGCGTGGTGGCCGTGATTGCTGACAGACAGCGTCTCCCGCAGACCGGCCTGACTGACCCACAGCTGCCGGTGAATGCCCATCACCGACGCGGCGCCGGGCAGGTGCCCGTACACCGACCAGCAGAAGTGGCCCCCGTCCTCGCCGCCACCGAGTAAGGCAGGGCGCTGCCCGTTCACCTGCACCCGCCACCGGCGCAGCACCCGCACGTCGTCGGCGTACAGCCCCTCGCTGCCGGAGCCCGCGTCACCGTGCGGGTCGGCGACGTAGAAACGGTTGCCGTCGAGGATGACGACGTCGTTCACCGGACCGCCACCGCCCGCCCTTCCCGGCTGCTCAGCAGGGCGCACTCGATCATCCGGATCGTGTCCCGGGCCTGCGTGGCGGGCACCGGAACCGGACCTTCCCCGCGGATCGCGGCCGCCATCTCACGGTAGAACGTCTCGTAGGCGCCCGGGACGCTGGCGAACCGGCTGCTGCCGGCTTCGGTGGTGAGGGTGCCGTACTTGTCCTCGTCCTCGACACCCCAGCCAGGGTCACCCGGCCGCTTGCCGGCCAGCAGCGCCGCGATCTGACCGTCGATGCCGTGGGTGACGAACGAACCCGCGTCGCCGTGCACCTCGAAACGGGGACCCGGCGCGCGTACCAGCGACCCGGCATGCAGGATCACCCGCAGCTGTTCGTAGCCGAGCACCACGTGGAAGTAGTCGTCCACGACTGCGCCTGGGCGCTGTGCGAACACGTCACCCAGGACGGTCTGGGGGAGCCCGAACAGGTGCAGGGTCTGGTCGATCAGGTGCGAACCCAGGTCATAGAGGACGCCGGCACCGGGTTGGTCCGCGACCTCCTGATCCGGCCGGAACCGGTCATAGCGAGCGATGTAGGTGCTGACGTGGCCGAGCACGCCGCCGCGAACGCACCGCTCGACGGTCCGGAAGTCGCTGTCCCAGCGTCGCTGATGAAAAACGCTCAGGCACCGGTCTTGCTGCCCGGCCAGCCCGATCAGCTCGTCCGCCTGGGCCGAGGTGACCACGAACGGCTTGTCGACGACCACATGCCGGCCGGCCAGCAACGCCGCCCGGGCCAGTTCGAAATGGGCAGCGTTCGGCGCGGCGACGACGACCAGCTCGACGGCCGAATCGCCCAGTAGCTGACCAGCCGTAGGC
>JALZCN010000544.1 GCA_030863045.1 Actinomycetota bacterium
CCGCCGGAGAACTGGTGCGGGTAGTCATCGACCCGCGAGCGCGCCTGCGGGATACCGACCCGGTCGAGTAGCTCCACGGCGCGACGGCGCGCTGCCTCCTTGCCGGCATCGTGGTGCAGCCGGTACGCCTCGACGATCTGGTGACCCACCGGGTAGTAGGGGTGCAGTGCCGACAGCGGATCTTGGAAGATCATCGCCATAGTCCGGCCGCGCAGCTTGCGGACCTGTTCGGGGTCGGCCGAGACCAACTCCTGGCCGTCGAGCCAGATCTCGCCGGAGATCCGCGCAGACCCTGGCCGGTGCAGCCCCATGATCGACAAGCTGGCCACGCTCTTGCCCGAACCCGACTCCCCGACGATGCCCAGCCGGCGGCCGCGGTCGAGCTGCAGCGACAGCCCGTCCACGGCTTTGACCACGCCGTCGGCGGTTGGGAACTGCACCCGCAGGTCACGCACGTCGAGCAACGGGCTCATCAGTACCGCACCCTCGGGTCCACCACGGCGTAGAGCAGGTCCACGACGAGGTTGGCCACGATGATGAAGATGCTGCCGATCAGCACCACTCCGAGCACCTTCGGCAGGTCGTTGTTGACGAATGCGTCCACCGCGTACTTACCGATACCGGGCAGCGAGTACGTGCTCTCGGTCAGGATCGCGCCGCCGAGCAGCAGCCCGAGGTCCAGGCCGAAGATGGTCAGGATCGGGGTGAGCGCTGCCCGCAGCCCGTGCTTGACCACCACGGTGCGCTCCGGCAGCCCCTTGGCGCGGGCGGTCCGGATGAAGTCCTCCCCCATGGTGTCGAGCATGCCCGCCCGAGTCAGCCGTGCGTACAGGGCGGCGTAGAGAAACGCCAGCGTGACCCACGGCAGGATCAGGTTGTACGCCCAGCGAAGCGGGCTCTCCCCGAGGGGGACGTAGCTGCCTCCCGGAGCCGTGACACCCAACCCGTAGCTGAAGATCGACAGCGCCAGCAGTCCGGTGAAGAAGATCGGCAGCGAGACGCCCGCCAATGCGACGCCCATCGAAACGCGGTCGAAGACACTGCCCTGACGCAGCGCCGACACCACACCGGTGGACACGCCCGCAACCAGCCAGATCAGCGCTCCACCGGCCGCGAGCGACATCGTCACCGGCAGCCGGTCGAGCAGGTCGGGCAGCACGGGGTTCTGGGTGAGGAAGGAGTACCCGAAACACGGCGCCGGGCAGTGCACCGTGGTCGGGCCCGTGCTGTAGTCGGCGCCGGCAACCAGGCCTTTGACGAACCGGCCGTACTGCACCCAGATCGGGTCGGTGAACCCGAGCTTGTCCGCGATCTGGCGGATCACCTCGGGGGAGGCGGTCCGGCCGACGTAGCGCGAGGCGAGGTCCTCGGGCGTGGCCCCAGCCAGCCGCGGCACCAGGAAGAACACCGCGAACGTCGCCGCGGTGACGATCAGCAGCAGGATTACCGCCGCGACCAGCCGTCGAAAGATGTAGATGGCCACCGCTACTTCCGGGTGGTTCCCAGCGCCACGTAGTCGTACATCTGAAAGCCGTCGGTGATGAACACGTTCGTCAGGTTCGGCGGCCGGTACAGCAGGCCCTTGGCCCAGACCCCGGGCAGGGCGAACGCGCCCTCCATCACCCTTCGGTCGATGTCGACCCAGATCTGCTCCCGCGCCGCGGTGTCGGTGGTCACCAACGCCTGGTCGAGCAGCTGATCGATCGCCGGGTCCTTGACGCCCAGGTTGGAGTTTCCTCCGGTGGCCCGGATGACGCGGCTGTCGACGATCTGGGAGAGGAACCCGTAGCCATCGGGCCAGTCCGCGCCCCAGCCGTACACCATCAGGCCAAGGCCATTGGACTTGGCGAAGTCCGGCTTGCCGGCGTAGAGGCGCAGGTAGTCGGTCACCGGATACGGCTTGATCTCCAGGTTGATCCCGGCCCTGGCCAGCGACTGCTGCAGCGTCTCGGCGGCGGCCCGCTCCTTGGGCCGCTCGGCGCGGTAGGAGATGCCGGTGGTGAAACCGGTGGGCCGGCCGCACTGCGCAAGCTCGTCGCGGGCCTTGGCGATGTCGCCGCCGTGGTGCGGCGACGGGTAGAGGTCGAACCGCTGCGCGCCCGGGATCACCGGCGGCAGGATGTTCGTGGCGATCTCGCCGCCCGTCGCTCCGCCGTAGGCGCGCTGGTAACCGACCCGGTCGGCGGCGTGCAGCACCGCCTTGCGGCAGTGGATGTTGTCCAGTGGCGCGACGTCGGAGTTGAGTGCGGTGAACCACAGCCGGGCGGCGAGCGCGGAGTCGGTGTTGGCGCGCAGGCGCTGGTCGGCGAGGATCCTGCCCTGAGCTGACGGTCCGACGCCGGTGCCTTCGATCCCGACGTCGAGATCATTGGAGATGAGCCGGTTGTCGATGTCGTCGGCGTTGACGTTCAGGTTGACGGTGATCCGGTCGGGCAGCGGCCGGCGGTTCGGGTCGGTGGCCGGGTCCCAGTGCGGGTTACGGATCATCGTGAAACCCTTGCCCAGCTCGTTGCTCTCGAACATGTACGGGCCGGTCGAGACGATGTGCTCCTTGTATTTCGTCCCGGTGTCCTTCGACCGCGGAACCGGAATGGTGGCCGGGGTCTGCGCGAGGTAGTCGAAACCGCTGAACGGCTTGCGCAGCCGGAAGATGATCGTCCGGTCGTCCGGGGTCTCGATCGCCTTCAGGCCGAGCTTGTTCGGATCCGGGTCGGAGTAGGGGCTGGTGTAGCCCTGCAGGTCCAGCAGGTCGTTGAAGTACGTCGGCCCATTGGGGAAGGTCGCCTTGTCCAGCGACCGTTCCACGGCGTACTTGACGTCCTTGCTGGTGACGGGGGTGCCGTCCTCGAACTTGACGCCCTGGCGCAGGGTGTAGGTCCAGGTCTTGGCGCCATCGCTGGCGCGACCCAGCGACTCGGCGAGGTCGGGCACGAGGGTGGCGCCCTGCCGGCCCGGCGCCGGCTGGAACATCACCAGGGCCCGTCCGTAGTTGCGGATGAAGTTCCAGGAGTAGGCGTAGTACGTGTCGGCCGGGTCGAGGGAGTCCCAGTCCCCGGAGTTCGCGAACCGCAGCGTGCCGCCCGTCGCGTTGGAAGGATTATGGATCCCACCGGATGCCCCGGCACCAGCAGCGCCGCCGCCCGACGTCGGCCCGCCGCAGGCGGCCAGCACCAGCGCGACGAGCAGTGCCGGCGCGGCTCGGCGAGGAGTTTTCATCTCTTACCCCCTCGGGTGTTCTCGTGGGACATCATCGCGACCGCGGATCCAGCGCGTCACGCAGGCCATCGCCGAACAGGTTGAACGCCAGCACCGTGATGAAGATCGCAAGCCCGGGGAACAGCATGAAGTTCGGCGCGATCTGGAACCAGTGAGTGGCCTCGGACAGCATCCCACCCCAGGTTGGCGTCGGTGGCCGCACGCCAACGCCGAGGAATGACAGCGCCGCCTCGAACAGGATGTTGGTCGGGATCAGCAGCGTCGAGTAGACCAGGATCGGCGCGGCCAGATTGGGCAGCATCTCGGTGAACAGGATCCGCGGGCTGCGCGCGCCGAGGCTGCGCGCGGCGTCGATGAACTCGCGCTCGCGCAGCGACAGCGCTTGGCCGCGGATGATCCGGCCGATGTAGGGCCAGTTGAACAACCCGATGATGAACACCATCAGCGCGATCCGCAGGGTGTCGCCCTCCAGGCCGAACGCCTGGTCTGGCACCACACCGGCCAGCGCGATTGCGAACAGCAGCAGCGGGAACGCCAGGAAGACGTCCATCGTCCGGCTGATCAGGGCGTCGACCCAGCCCCCGAAGTACCCGGCGATGACGCCCATCACGGTGCCGAGCACCACCGAGAGCAGTGTCGCGAGGAACGCGATGAGAAGTGAGATCCGCGAGCCGTAGACCACCCGGCTGAACACGTCGCGGCCGTTGACCGGCTCAACTCCGAACAGGAAGTCCGGGCTGATACCGCCGAAGTTGCCGACGGCCACCTGCAGCTCGGGATCGACCTTCTCGTAGTGGAACTCCAGCGGCGGATGCCCGAACACTGCGACGATCACTGGCGCGAAGATCGCGACCAGGATGAGGCCCGCGACGACGCCGCCACCGGCCAGGGCGACCTTGTCACGCTTGAGACGTAGCCAGGCGATCTGGCGCAGTGACCGGCCCTGGATCGCCCGGCCCATTCCCTCGGTGACAGCCTCGGGTTGGACCTGGGCCGGCGAGCCGGCGCCCTCCAGTGGAGCGGTCATGGCCCAACCGTCGCGCATCCCGGCACGACTCGCGGCAACACGTGATCAAGTTGAGGAGGCTCGTCGTTCACCACGCACCCCTATTTCATGCCCCGCGGCCGTCGCGGACATCGTAGAAGCACAACGCTCGGCCCCTCGCCGCCATGCCGGTGTCCGGTGTGACGGCTGCCCCCTTGGTGCCGCAGAAGAAACCTCCCTGAAAGGGCTCAGGCGCACGGCAGGGACTTGCATTTCGCTGGGCCAAACGAGCGCATCGAGACCGGGGAAACGGTGAAGTTTTGACCGACGGCTCATCAAAGGGCCACGTGCGCCCACTCTCGCTCGACCGGCTGGTTGAAGGCCTGCCAGCCATGTCACCCACGGAGTGGGCATTCTGGCCGGCACCTGCGCTCATGCAATGATGACAGGACTGATTTCGCTACCCGCATGAAGCTCAACTTTTGCCGATATATTTAGGGGGCGAGGAAGTGTCGGGCAGGCCTTGCCGTTGCGGGTGCAGTCACGACTCGTTTGCGAGTAGACTCCGCCTGCGTTGCCGGAACCAAACGAGGTCGACGGTACGACTGCCCACGGAAGCTCCCGCCGAGCGGTCGTGCGAATGTCATTCGCGCGGCGGATATCCGCCCGATCACACCTTGCGCCACCTCGATGCAACTGGGCATCGCGTGAAGAGAATGGGTAGGTCCACCGCTCCCTTATCGCGGTCCGAAGTCGCGAACCGCGGCGCTGCTCACAATGCGAAACACCAGCATGCCGTGTTAGGTCCCCGCTATTAGTACTGCGGTGGCCGACCCTGCCACCCATTGACCGACGCCCGAGCTGAATCTGGTTTGGGCACCAGTTCCATCTGGATCAGGCCAGGTCCCAGCGGAACCACCTGAACATCGGCCACATCAAGGTTGTACGCGATTCTTCGGGCGTGCGCGGCGAAGTCGTCGGGCATCTGACCGGGCAGCATATGGATGCTCAGCCGAACTTTGGGTTCACGGACCACCGAGACCACGCGCGGAATGTAAAAAGTACGGCCGGCTGCGATGCTGAAACCGGCCTGGATCAATCCGCACCCGACGAGGACGCCCTGCACGCGCCAAGCG